>NZ_BMKZ01000007.1 GCF_014644735.1 Caldalkalibacillus thermarum
CTCTCTTTTTGTCTTTTTTTGCTATATGGTTTTACTTACGTCTTCAAGAAAAAAATAGTCTACCAAGAAACTTAAATTGAGCAAGTTAAAACTTAAAAAATGAAACTTTTTCAGCAATCCCTATTTATGAGCGTTCCAATCAACTGGTCACGTTACCTTCTGCTCCGTTGAAACTAGATTTAGCTCGGCTTACGCCATTAGAGCCAGGCGATGTGTTATGAGATGCGGAGCATCATTGTGACAACAAATCTCCAGTTTAGCCAATGGAATCCTTAATGACTGAGCAAATCATTAGCGCTCAGATATTTTTCTCTATTCGCTATCTGTAAATCCTATATCTCCATTAAATGACAGGCTCATTCTACAAGTATCAAGTAAAGTGCTAAAATGTTAACATAAAAATCGAAGGAACAAGTAGGTAACCTATCCGTGTGCATATCCGATCAGCCTTTTTTCATTTCATGGAGCGGGGGAAAAGATTCGACCTTGGCGCTTTACCATGCCTTGCGGAACAGTGGGAAACCCCGCTTTCTTTTCACCATGTTTGAAGAAAACGGTGTCCGTTCTAGGGCCCACGGGCTCCCGAAACCTTTGTTGGAAAACCAGGCTCAAAGCTTGAAGATACCGCTGGTGACTCGATCAGCTTCATGGACCAGTTATGAGAGCGTCTTTGTTGATCAGTTGCGCCGTTTTAAAGAGCAGGGTGTAAAGGTGGGTGTGTGATGAAAATTATAGCTTTGTGGACTGGTCGATCTTCCATGCATGAAGTTTGCGAAATCGCTTTCTGGTTCGCTAGTATGGTTAATGTGGCTAAACGACTGGGGATGAGGGGGAGCATTCTATATGGCCAAAATGAGGAAGTTGACATCACTGAAAAAGGCGATACTTCTTGCATTCAGCATTCTGGTCTTGACGGGCAGTCTTCTCTATTATTCAAAAGCATATTATCCATCCTTGCCCTTTGACTCCGCAACAAAGCGGGACGTACTTCATGTTCTCAAGCTGGCTGAAGGTAAGTTGGCCAAAGTGACAGAAGAGGACGGATATGAGTGGTATGTAGCTAGACAGGGTGAAGCCTATGAACAACTGCAGGATATGATGACCGACAGAGGATGGCAATTGGTGGAGCAAATGGGTTCTGCTTTTCTATTTAAACGGGGAGAAGCCACTTTGATCATTGAAAGTGAGATGTGGACCCGTTATTATGTACTTTTTCAAATTCCCAGCAGTGTGAGATCATCGCAAACTTAGCGGTATGCTTTATCAATGAAGGTTCGTTGTGTGGTCATCATAAAGCCTTCAACTGTAGATGATCCTATATAAAACGCATTAGCTCTATTTAATTTATCCTTTGGAACTAAATAAGGTAAGACTGAATGTTCAGATAATGTTCTATTTATCATATCAACGATCCCTGCTTTTTGCAGGTGACCGCACATCCAATGACCATGGCGGAAAATCTCTATATTCCCTTCTGTCATTTCCTCTAGCAATGATGCTTCCTCATTTTCTTCATCAAAAAATATCCACTCGCCGTTTGCGAATTCAATCGTTCCATGTATATAAGCGCGTTTTTGCTCGTTTATGCATTGAAGCCGTTGTTCGATATTCAATTTACCTTCCCCTCCTTTATTTCCTGTTTTGTCAAATTGTCTTCCATTTATTCGCATTGCTCTTATAATCGGACAATTCATCGAAATGAGAGGTGCTGCATAAAATGGAATCATGCCAATAGGGAGAATGCATAATGTGATGAAAAGAAAGCGAAAGCGGACAGAGCTATCGATGATCCATGTGGATAGCCAGTGAGTGGATAAACAATCCTACAGCATGTTTCAACGGGAGATAGATTGTTTTGGCCAAGAAAAAGAAAAGGAAGGCGTTCGGAGCATGTCATGTTAAAATGAAACAACTTTTTTGTTATTTATAAAGAAAGGATTGGTTCGTATGTGTGGTATCACCGGTTGGGTTGATTTTCAGCGCGATTTGCGAATAGAAAAAGAGATTATCTTTAAAATGACAGAAACATTAGCGAAACGTGGACCTGACGATACGAATGCCTGGTTTAGCGAACATGCCGCGTTTGGACATAAGCGTCTGATCGTGGTCGACCCAGCAGGCGGCAAACAGCCGATGACAAGAATGAAAAATGGGTATCGTTATACCGTTTGTTATAACGGAGAATTATACAATACTGAAGATATTCGTCAAGAACTATTAAAAAGAGGATATACATTCCAAGGGCATTCGGATACGGAAGTACTATTAAACGCTTATATAGAGTGGAGAGAGGGCTGTGTCGACTATTTTAACGGAATTTTTGCCTTTGCGATTTGGGATGAACAGCGCGAAGAGCTATTTTTAGCGCGGGACCGACTTGGCGTGAAGCCGCTTTTTTATCGGCATGTCCATGATAGTCTTTTGTTTGGTTCGGAAATGAAAGCAATTTTGGCACATCCGGAAGTAAAAGCAGAAGTGGACTATGAAGGACTAGCAGAAGTGTTTGGATTAGGTCCGTCACGGACACCAGGGCATGGCGTGTTTCGCGGAATGAAAGAATTGCGCCCAGCGCATGCTCTAACGTTTTCCCGTAAAGGAATAAAAGTATGGCGCTACTGGAATGTTCAAAGCGATGTGCATAGAGATTCGTTCGGTGAAACGGTAGAAAAACTCCGTTTTCTTCTTATCGATGCTGTTACGCGCCAACTTGTTTCTGATGTGCCTGTTTGTACGTTTTTATCAGGCGGGGTTGATTCCAGTTCCATTACTGCCATTGCGGCAATGGCGTTTGAAAAGGAAGGAAAAGGGCGACTTCATACGTATTCGATTGATTATGAAGGGAACGACCAATATTTCAAAGCAAATGATTTTCAGCCAAATGCCGATGCGCCTTGGATTGAACTAATGTCAAAAACATTCCAAACCGTCCATCATCATTGTGTCATTAGTCAGGAAGAGTTGTTTCATCATTTACAAGAAGCGGTGATCGTCCGTGATGTCCCAGGCATGGCGGATGTGGACTCTTCGTTGCTATGGTTTTGCAAAGAAATAAGAAAAGATTTTGTCGTTAGTTTATCCGGGGAATGTGCGGACGAAATTTTTGGCGGCTACCCATGGTTTCACCGTCCTGACGAATTAGCGCGGAACGGATTCCCTTGGATGCGTTCGACAGAGGCACGGATCGATTTGTTAAAAGAAGATTGGAAAAAGAAATTGCAGCTGGATGGTTATGTACAAAAGCGCTTTGGTGAAACGATCGCGGAGGTTCCAAGACTGGAAGGGGAAAGTGCGGAAGATGCGAAGCGGCGCGAATTGTTTTATTTGAACATGATTTGGTTTATGACAACGCTTTTGGATCGAAAAGACCGCATGAGTATGGGAGCGAGTTTAGAAGTTCGCGTGCCGTTTGCCGATCATCGGTTAGTAGAATATGTTTGGAATATACCTTGGGAGATGAAAATGTACGGCAACCGCGAAAAAGGCATTTTGCGCAAGGCATTGGAAGGAATTTTACCAGAGGAAGTAGTATATCGCAAAAAAAGCCCGTATCCGAAAACCCACCATCCGTTTTATACGAAGCTAGTAAAAAATTGGGTAAAAGAATTATTGCACGACCGCTCATCGATTCTTTATGAATTTTTTGATGCGAAAAAATTAGAAGAGTTGGTGGAAACAGAAGGAAAATCATTCCAAGCGCCTTGGTTTGGACAGTTAATGACAGGACCACAACTATTGGCGTATCTTGGCCAAGTGCATGTTTGGTTCCAAAAATACGGCATTACCATAAAAGAATAAGAGCTGCCTTTGTCGCAGCTCTTTTTGTCTATGCAGTTTCTAAATATGAACAGAAATGATCTTTTTTTAAAAAAAGCTAGATTTTACTTTTTAGATTGTGGATCACGAGCATGGCCTCATCATGCAGAACTCTACGGTAGGCAAGCACACCTTCCTGACGGATCGTTGAACGTTCAATCTCCCCAAGCACCAGAATATCGGATGAGCGTCGGACATGAATCAAGGTCTTATAGTGATGAAGAAGCGATTGCGGATCATTCCATTGACTTAGCATCGTACTTATGATAACTGGGAGATGGAGAAATGGGCATCAGCCACACTCCTTCGACCCCCAATTCTTGTAAATAATCCAGTTTTGCTGTCATACCCTGAATGTCGCCAATTCCATCTCCATCTGAATCGTAAAAGGACATGACGAAAATTTCATAAAAAACGCCATGGGGCCAATGGTCAACAAGTTCCGTGGTTTCCGGAAGTTTCTCGGGAGAATAGACAGCAGAGGATGGAGAACAGCCACTGGCCAATATACCTGAAGTAGCCGGCGTGATTAATATGATTCGTGTAACTTTGGCATGTGTTTTAGCAGATTGGCTATTTCGCCAGATTAGATAATCATCCATATCGAGATATTTCCGACCACTTAAGGTGTCTTTTTTTACTGCCTAATCAGCTATTTTAAGGGACCAGTGGGAAGCGACCGCTTCCCCATATTAATTTGCTCAGGAAAAACCGGAACTGGGCGAACAAGTGGAGTTGGCTATAGGCCCTTTTACCGTTGCCTTAAATATGATTTCCTTTTGTTTACTTTCACACTGAGGACAGGTGACTGCTTCTTTCTGTGAATAGGATACCCATTTTTCATATTCATGCCCGCAGTTCAGACAGCGAAAATCATAGCGTGGCATCTTTCATCACCTCCTGGATGCTGCATCTGAACTTGTCAGTATGTCAAGGTTAAAAAGGGACCAGGTTATAATATTACTCTTTTTTTAAAACAGTAAGTTCCGGAGATACAACCCGCCCCTACGTACAGGATAAAAACGCAACGTCTGTATGTCAACCTTCCCAATAACGTCTGTTTCACCCTCGCTGGATAACAGTGAACACTACTTGCAATTTACATAATACGACACCCCTGCCCAATCCTAACTGAGGAATTCAATAAAAGAACGAAAACCCTTGGCACTGCCTGTTGGCTTGCACAAGGGCTTAAGGGTTCAATCACTTACCCGCTCATAGAACCACTGGCCATCTTTCATAAATTTACGCACTTGTTGCTTGTAGACCAGATACTCCAAGTGAGCGATGGTTTCACCGATAGCAAAGCGCAATTCGTGTTCAGTCAGACCCTGACTAAACAGTTGCTCATTGACTTCGTATACTGTGGCCGGCTGACGGGTGGCTGCCAAGGCCAGATCCAGGCGCTTTTGATGGTGGCTGATGATTTCATCAATGCGTTGCTGGACGTTGGTAAACGGGCTGCCGTGGGAAGGCAGCACTAACTGGATCGGATAGGCTTGTATCTTGTTCAGTGATTGCAAATAACGGGCCAGCGGGTTGGGCTCACCCATGAACCAGTAGGAGATATTGGGTGTGATTTTGGGCAACACATGGTCAGCGGCAATCAAAAGCCCATGCTCACGATTGTAAAAATTAAGCATCCCTTCCGCATGGCCAGGTACGGCAATCACTTCATAGCGGTGGCCGCCCAATTCAAGCTCATCGCCGTCTGCTAAAAAGCGTGTCACTTCTGGGTGGGGGAGCACATAGCGGCTAAAGCCGGTGATATTCTCACTCAGCCGGCGGGCCAGCTCCTTGGACAGACCGCAAGCGAGATAGTGTTGTTCAAACAAAGTTAAACGCTTATGGCTCCAGATCTCCCGGGCCATTTCCTGATCCCGTTTGCTCATCCACACTTCTGCACCGGTTAACGCTTGCAGGCGGCCAGCATAGCCATAATGATCCGGATGGTAATGGGTGATAATAATGCTCCGGATGGGATGCTCTGCCAATACTTTTGCCCAGGCTGCTTCCGCATCAGGGTGATTTAATCCCGTATCAATCACCGTGTAGCCGTGCTCCTCTTTTACCAGCCAGGTATTAACATGATTGAGGCGAAAAGGCAAAGGAATACGATGTAAGCGGATATTTAGCTTCTCCATCTTATTTGTGTCCAAAACTCTTCAGCTCCCTCTCCTGCCATTTACCGTCTATGATAGCATAAACAGAAAAGTTCTACTATTGGGTCTACTATTGGAAACCATCCCGGCTGACACCAAAATCAGAGATATTGGTTGAAGAAGTCTAATGCCTCACGAAACACTTTGATTTCATTCTCCTTCTTATTTTTAAAATTAAAATGGGTTATCGAACCAATTCGTGAGTGTATAAACAGCATAGCTTAACGCTGCACAATTAGGGGCTGCCTCTCAGCTGGGCAGCCCCTTCATAATTTTGGCATCTCTTTACATATTGCTAATCTTCAATATTGTCCCCTTGATTCTTTCCTTGTTCATTTCCCGGAAACTTTCATAAAACTTCTCAATTTCTTTCTGTTTCTGGTAAGCTTCGAAATCATGAATGCTGTATTCCCGGGATTGGGGTTCAACCTCAAATGTTTGCGAGATAAAGGTTTGAATCAAGTGGCGAATCACCTCGCTGGGGGTCAGGTGGTATTCTTCGCAAATCAATTGAAACAGTTCGGCATCATCCTCCGGCAAACGGGCACTCACCGTTATCATTGGGCTTTTGACATATCTATGCTTCATACAGTTTCCCCTCCCATATCATTTTTGGCTAACCACGGTGCAGAGAGCCCCACTGGCTGGTCATAGACCTGTGGTTTGTTTTGTATAGGTATATTCGCACCTGTCTTTGTCGTATCCTTCGATGAAAAAACACTTCTTTTGTCAAATCAAGGCTAACTTTGTTTTATACGCATATAATTAGTAACGTCACATGGCAACGCTGATGTTGGCAGGTCATGGTTAAATACTGCTGGAAAAGGAGGAACGGGATTGGCTGGGTGGAAAGAAACCTTTCAAAGCTTTTGGGACAAACGCAATCGTCACTATCTAAACTTGCAAGCAGGGGGGTTCCCAGAGGAAACAGACATTTCTACCGTGCGCGAACTGGCACGTTGGGAACGGGTCAGAGAGGATTTGCGGGACAGAAAAGTGGAACTTAAGCGCTCAACCAGTAAGATCGAGGTATTGAATGTGGCCGAGGAGAATCCTAATGTCAATATATGGTACCGCGTGGGAGTTAGTTGGGACTTGGAGCAAGAGGGATGCCAGTTTCGTCAATCGTGGATGGAGTCTCGTATCTGCGTGTTGAAAAACAAAAACGGTTGGTGGGTCACGGAGGATAAACAGGTGGAAGAAGAAGGACAGGGGGGGATGAATCTGTCTCCTCCACTGGATGAAGAACCGTTGCTGGCCGGAGCACAGTCTGGCAGCATGCATCAAAGAGCTGAGCAAGGTGAAAGATATACAGATGAGATGTATGAGATGTCTAGAGGGTATAACCGCCACCGGGCAGTTGAATATGCTCACCGTTGGTGGAACAGTTACAACCCGCAATTTAAACACTTTGAAGTAGACTGTACCAATTACGTTTCCCAGTGCTTATGGGCCGGTGGTGCACCTTTGGCCTATTCCCGGGATCGGACCAAAGGCTGGTGGTACCGCTTTGAAACACCGCCAAATTGGAGTTTCAGTTGGGCGGTCGCCCATTCCTTGCGCTGGTATTTGGCTGGCAGCACTTCGGGACTCAGAGCCAGGGAAGTTCAATCGGCCCGCGAATTGGAACCCGGTGATGTGATCTGCTATGACTTTGACGGGGATGGGCGCTGGCAGCACACCACCATCGTGGTGGCCAAAGATGCCCACAACGAGCCGCTGGTCAATGCCCACACCACCAACAGCCAAAACCGCTACTGGACTTACAGAGACTCTTCTGCTTGGACCCCCAACATTCAGTACAAATTTTTTCATATCATCGTTTGACGTGATATCCTATTTAAAAAAGGTGAAACACAGGAGCAGGGCACTTGGATTTTTTACAGGACAAGGATGGTGTATAATGGGGGTGACAGGAGAGGTGAACGACTTTGAGTTTTCATATCGTTTTGTACCAGCCAGAGATACCCTACAATACCGGCAATATCGCCCGAACCTGTGCCGCTACCCAAACACCGTTACACATTATCCGCCCCATGGGGTTTTCCACTGATGACCGGATGTTGAAACGGGCCGGTTGTGATTACTGGCATGCCGTGGAAATTCATTATTACGATTCCCTCGAGGAGTTGCTGTCCAAATACAAAGGACACCGCTTCTTTTTTGTGGAAACTAAAGCCCCGCGCCTGTATACGGATGTTAAGTACCGGGATGGTGACTTTTTTGTTTTTGGCAAGGAAACGAGCGGTATACCGCAGGACATACTGGAGCAACACCGGGACACTTGGGTGCGGATTCCGATGAGCACCGAACATGTCCGATCCCTTAATCTGTCCAACACGGCTGCCATTATGGTTTATGAAGCCTTAAGGCAGGTTTCTTTTTTTGAACTGAAATAGACAGGCTTTTCTCGCGTTGACAAAACAACCCGAAGGAGTTCTGTTCATGGCCAAAGTGATACTGTTTGATCTTGACGGAACATTGCTGCCAATGGATACGGAACAGTTTGTGCACAACTATTTACAGGTTTTAGCGAAGAAAGTGTCTTCCTGCATCGACTCCGCCATATTTATTAAAGCGCTGTGGGCGGCAACGGAAGCCATGATCACCAACTTGGATCCCGACAAAACAAACGAACAGGTGTTTACCGAGACATTTTTGCAACTGACCCAGTTAAACAAAGAGGAGATTTGGCCTGTGTTTGACGAATTTTACAGCCAGGTTTTCCCTGCCTTGTCCCATCTGTGCCAGCCTACACCGCTGGCCGCACAAGTGGTGGAGGAAGCCCTTCAGCAGGGGTATCGGGTGGCTGTGGCCACCAATCCCGTTTTTCCCCGCCAAGCCATTCTTCACCGTTTAACCTGGGCTGGTGTGGATCATATTCCGTTTGAGTTGGTGACGGTTTATGAAGAGTGTTGCTTTACCAAGCCCCACCGCCATTATTATGAATGGATCTGTGAAACACTCCAGGTGCAACCGGAGCAATGTATCATGGTCGGCAATGATATGCAGGAAGATATGTCAGCCAGCCAGGCAGGCATGAAAACGTTTTTAGTGGAGGGATATGTGATTGACCGGGGGCAGCCGCAATATCGTGTCGATGACCGGGGCACCTTGGCCGATTTATATGAAAAACTGAAGGAGCGGAAAGGTCTGTTTGCACCCGCCACTTTTGGCAACTAAAAAAGCAGGGGCTTCGGTGGACGAGGTCCCTGCTTTTAGTGATTAGCGGCCCGTATCCGGTTTATCATTGTACCCGCCAGTGAAGATGGCTGCCAGAAATCCAGCTGTAACTAAAAGGATGATAATCAATCCCATGTTATAGGCCCTCCTAGGTTAAATTCTTCCCTTATTATACTTTGTCAGGCCTCCGAATGCAAAACATGAGCGGCTGGTTCAGCTTGTCTTTAAAAAATTTTCACAAATAACGTTCTGTTGCTGTCAGGGCGTGAGGATTGGCAAAATCACTGCAAAAACGGTATGCTAAAGATGAATCTAAGTCAAGGAGGTAAGGAGCTTGGCTAAGTTGTTTGTTGCGCTGGGAGCTGCTATGGCTTGCTTAGGGGTTGCCTTGGGGGCCTTCGGTGCCCATGGACTGAAGGGAAAACTCTCCCCGGAGATGCTGGAGATTTATCAAACGGGTGTGCAATACCATTTGGTTCATGCGCTGGGGCTCATCTTAGTCGGTGTACTGGTTCATGTTATGCCCTCCAACTTGCTCAACTGGGCGGGTTGGATACTCGCTTTGGGGATTCTCCTTTTTTCCGGCAGTTTGTATGTCTTGAGCATGACAGGAATCACTAAGCTGGGTGCGATTACCCCCATCGGTGGTGTGGCCTTTTTAACCGGCTGGATTTTAGTTGTACTTGCTGCATTGAGATAAGATTTGACCTTTGAATGGAGAGGAGAGGTGGGTATGTTGCAGCAACTGTTTGACCGCTTGCGGGAGATCTATCCCCGGCTGGTTGAATTCCGGCGGGATTTGCACATGTATCCGGAAATCTCCTTTGAAGAAGTGGAAACTCCCAAAAAAATCGCCCGCTTTCTAACAGAACTGGGCCTTGAGGTGAGGACGGGCGTAGGCGGGCGCGGAGTTGTAGGTATTTTGCGGGGCGAAAAGCCAGGCAAAACAGTGGCTTTGAGAGCCGACTTTGATGCTTTGCCCATTCAGGATGAAAAAGAGGTGCCCTACCGCTCCAGAATACCGGGGAAAATGCATGCCTGCGGTCATGATCTGCACACCGCAGCCTTGCTGGGTGTGGCTGCTGTGTTGAGTGAAGTGAAAGAACAACTGGCAGGTACCGTGGTGTTTATACACCAATTTGCTGAAGAATTGGCGCCTGGGGGAGCCAAACCCATGATTGAAGACGGTTGCCTTGATGGGGTAGATGTGATTTACGGCGCCCATGTGTGGGCCGGATTGCCTTATGGCACGGTCGGTTTTTGTGAAGGGTATGCCATGGCTGCAGCTGACGCTTTTGAGATAGAAGTGACCGGCAGGGGCGGGCACGGGGCTCAGCCTCATCTTACTGTAGATCCCTTGGTGACCGCCAGCCAGCTGGTGGTCAATTTGCAGAACATTGTCAGCCGCCGGGTTGATCCGCTGAAGTCAGCGGTGGTTACGGTTGGATCTTTCCATTCTGGAGAGGCCTTTAACGTTATCCCTCATTCTGCCCATCTAAAGGGAACCGTGCGCACCTTTGATGAAGACGTGAGAAGTATGGTGGAGGAATGGATTGGCCAGGTGGTTAAAGGCACTTGTGAGCAAATGGGGGCCACAGCCAAATATGAATATCGCCGCGGTTATCCTGCTTTGTACAATCATGTGGAGGAAACCCGGCGGGTCAAACGGTTGGCCGAGCAATTGTTTGGAACTGGTAAAGTGACGAATATGGAGCCGGTCATGGGCGGGGAAGATTTTGCCTACTATCTGCAAAAGGTACCGGGCACCTTCTTCTTTGTCGGAGGGGGAAACCCGGAGCTGGATGCAGTTTATCCTCATCATCATCCCAAGTTTGATGTGGATGAGCGGGCCATGCTGGTCATTGGACAATTGTTTATCTCCGCTGTATTGGATTATTGGGCTGATGGGAAGCTGAAGGTGGAAGAGAGTTTGAACCGCTTCAAAGCTCAGTAACTTCAACAGATTATTAACTTAACAGCAGGTGGCATTTGTCCACCTGCTTAGTTGATGGATTACAACCTTACTCATGGGAAAAACACCCTTGTATGCTGGATTTGCTGGTATTATTACGACCATCATTGCCAGTTGGTTGGCCAAAGGACATGGCATCAATTTTCGTAAAGCCATTGAGGCCTTAATTGAAGGGGCAAAAGGAACACTTCAAGTGGGGGTTGCTTGTGCGGCGATCGGTATTATTATCGGTGTCGTTAGCATGACCGGACTAGGATCGGTTATGGCGTATAACATTATCAATATTTCAGGTGGAATTCTATGGGTTATCCTGCTCTTGGTGATGATAACTTGTATTGTTTTAAGTATGGGTTTGCCCTCCACTGCACTGTACATTGTTGTGGCTGTAACTGCAGCCCCTGCTCTGGTGGAAGCAGGCGTTCACCCAGTTGCCGCTCACTTCTTTGTATTCTGGTTTGGGGTGCTATCCAACATCACTCCTCCTGTTGCTCTGGCTTCCTATACTGCTGCTGGAATAGCCGGGGCGGATGCCATGAGAACAGGATGGACAGCTTTTTCGTTTAGCATTACCCGGATTTATCATCCCCTTCATGATTGCCTATAATCCGGTTATGGTCATGCAAGGTGCCAACGGTGATTCATTGTCAGTGTTCAAAATTATTCTCACTTTGCTGACAGGCATGGTAGGGGTGTTTGGCTTAAGCTTGCCGATGGCTACATCAAGTTACCCAGAACCGTGGGGCACACGGGGATCGCTCGGTCAACTTCCCATCATGAGATGGGATTACCCGAGAAGCCCCCACCTCTAAGCGTTAGCGCAGGTGGTGGGAGTATGTCAGTGGGTCTGGCCATTGTGGAAAACGCTTACGAAGAAACTGCTGATATTGTTGGAGTGGCGAGGGAAGAGTGGCACGACAAAGAAGAGATATTGCTCAAAAAGGCTAAAGCCATGATGCCCAGCTTGCCGGTCGCACAGATTGATATACTCATCGTTGAAGAAATGGGTAAGATTTACAGCGGGACAGGAATGGACCCCAACATTATCGGCCGCTGGAGAATGGATGATATACCCGAACCTGAAGTGCCTGATGTGAAACGCATTGTCGTCCTTGACTTGGCCCATCAATCATTCGGTAATGCTCAAGGGATTGGGTTAGCCGACTTTACGACTCGCAAGTTATTTGACAAGATCGATCTGCATGCCACCTACACAAATGCCTTGACCAGTACCAACTTACGCCGGGCAATGATCCCGTTCATTTACCCGACAGAGAAGGAAGCTATTGAAGCGGCAGTTAAGAGTTTAGGGCCAGATGTGAATCTTGAATCTTTGAAAGTGGTGCAGATCCCCAACACCTTGCATCTTAAACGAGTTTTAGTCTCCAAACCTGTTCTCGAGGAGATGGATAGAGCGGGTAAGGACTATAAGGTGGTTCGGACATGTACCCTTGATTTTGACCAGCGAAAGGAGTTAGTTAACCGACTTTTGGTTCACAACGGGAGGTGCTGAGATGGCTAAACCCAGCAAGAATAAGGGGGAATTTTCATGCGTTTGGCAACCATTACAGTGAAAAAGACTGGTCATACATGTGCTGCTGTTGTCACCAGTAAAGGATTGTATACGGTGGAAAAAGTAAATGAGAAATGGAATAAAAATTGGGCCACCCAGATTTTTGAAATTATTCAAGAACAGCAGCTTGAAGAGATGAATCAATGGTATCGTCAGGATGGAAGAGAGCTGTTAGAAAACGACCGGGAACATCTCCTTTCACTCGATGAAGTGAAATATGAGCCTTTATATCGTCACCCGCGCAAAATTTGGGGGATTGGGCTTAATTATGTGGAGCATGCTGCTGACTTAAGTGAGAAAGCGCCCAATACAGAACCGGCCAGTTTTATGAAGCCTGATACAACAATAATCGGTCCCCATGATACGATCAAAATTCCCCTTCAATCGGAGCGGACAACGGCCGAAGCGGAATTGGGTATTATCATTGGCAAGCCTTGCAAGGATGTCTCGGAGGAGGATGCTCCCCATGTTATAGCTGGTTTTACCAACATCATTGATATGACAGCAGAAGATATTTTGCAGAAAAATCCTAGATATTTGACACGCTCCAAAAGTTTTGATACTTTCTTCAGTTTCGGACCTCATCTGGTTACTCCAGATGAAGTGGAAGATGTACATAAGCTCTCTGTTGCCACTGTCATTAATGGTCAAATTCATCGACAAAATGTGGTGTCCAATATGACCTTTGGTCCGTGGTACCTTGTTTCCTTCCACTCTAAAGTGATGAGTTTGCTTCCGGGAGATATTATCTCTACAGGTACCCCGGGGGCGGTGCCCATTCGTGACGGCGATGTGGTTGAATGCCATATCGATGGTTTTGAAAAATTGGTTAATCCAGTACAAGATTTGAAAAAGAGGTGATGTAACAATGGATTTAGGTTTCAGCCAACACATATGTGACCGGACAAGCATTACTTGTGGATGGAGGGCTTGTTAAAGCGTTGTAAAATACAGGTCACTTAAATTTCGTTACAATTAAAAATATAGCTAAATAGCAACAGGGGACACTTGGGATCAACCATAGGAAATGGACTTTATCCTATCCTTATCAGAGACGGTTGAAAATTTTTTGTGGGGTATCCCCAGATGGTATGCTATAACCTTTTGAATCGTTAAGCACGGCATTGGCCAGTACTGTTGGCACGGGTAATATGGCCGGAGTGGCGACCGCCATTGCCTTAGGCGGTCCGGGTGCTGTGTTCTGGATGTGGGTGGTCGCCTTCTTGGGTATGATGACCAAGATGGCAGAAGTGACATTGGCCGTCCGGTACCGTCAGAAAACGGAGCAGGGTAGCTATTACGGCGGTCCAATGTACTATATTGAACGAGGGCTCGGGACAAGGAAGTGCCCCTATGGCACATGCAGTGGCTCAAACTGATCATCCTGCACGCCAAGGCTTGTGGGCGCATTTGAAACATTCTTTGATACCATTGTGATTTGTTCCATTTTGTTTGGCGAAAAGGGGGTTAAGATCTCCCGCTGGGTATATGTGATTCCCATTATCTTTGCCGTTGGGCCGGAGCTGAACGTGGTTTGGACTTTAGGCTCAATTGCCTTGGCCGTCATGGCGATCCCTAACCTGCTGGCCTTATTCATGCTAAGAAAAGAGTTTTTCCGGCTAGTGAAAGAGTTCTTTGATCCAAAGAATCAGTGAAAGTCTGTAAATAACCTGGTTTGGCATATCTGGATAGTGAGAGACAAGATGGCACGGACCAAAAACCGTGCTGTCTTTTTTTGGACAAAAATAAACTTTATTCAAGTAGCTACATGTCTATGCATTGCATAGATTAATAATAACCTTTCTCTAAAAAATCACGCTATCATTTTTCGCTGATTCCTGAATATAGTGATAATAAACTGATTAGGGGCAGGGACGCTTATCACCACAGGGAGGGGAGGTCCTGTATGGATATTTTAAAACGTATTGCAGCTCAGAAAGAGAAAGAGGAAAAGCTGCGTTGGGAAGGGACATTTGCCGAGTATTTGAAGATTGTCAAGCAGCAGCCCCATGTGGCCTGTACTGCTCATGCGAGAGTATATAACATGATCAAACATGCTGGGCTGGAAGAGAAAGAAGATGGGACCAAGGAGTATTTGTTCTTCAGCCGTGAATTATATGGGCTAGACAAAGCGATCCAACGTCTGGTGGAAGAGTATTTCCACTCAGCAGCCAAACGTTTGGATGTCAGAAAACGTATTTTGCTCTTGATGGGACCGGTCAGCGGGGGAAAATCGACCATTGTCACCCTGTTGAAAAAAGGATTGGAACAGTTTTCACGCACTGATGAAGGCGCCCTATACGGCATCAAGGGCTGCCCTATGCATGAAGAACCCTTGCACCTGATTCCCCATGAGCTAAGGCCTGAATTTGAACAGGATTATGGGGTCAAAATCGAGGGGGAGTTGTGTCCCGTTTGTCAGCTGAGACTGGAAGAAGAGTATAACGGCCGGGTGGAAGATGTCATTGTAGAGCGGGTTTTTCTGTCCGAATCCAAACGGGTGGGAATAGGGACATTCAGCCCATCCGACCCCAAATCCCAAGATATTGCCGATCTGACGGGGAGCATCGATTTCTCCACCATCACTGAATTTGGTTCAGAATCCGATCCCAGAGCCTACCGTTTTGATGGAGAGTTGAATAAGGCCAACCGGGGACTGATGGAGTTTCAGGAGATGTTGAAGTGTGATGAGAAATTTTTGTGGAATCTGCTCTCCTTAACCCAGGAAGGTAACTTCAAGGCGGGCCGCTTTGCCCTGATCAGTGCTGATGAACTGATTGTGGCCCATACCAACGAAGCAGAGTACCGATCCTTTATCAGCAACAAGAAAAACGAAGCGTTACAATCCCGCATGATTGTGATACCCATTCCCTATAACCTGTCAGTTACCCAAGAAGAGCGAATTTACGAAAAATTGATCAAAGAGAGCGATGTCGCCGATAAACATATTGCCCCTCACACCTTACGTGCAGCTGCCATTTTCTCTATTTTGACCCGCCTTAAAGAATCGAAAAAGAGCGGTGTGGATTTGTTGAAAAAATTGAAGCTGTATGACGGAAAAGAGGTTGACGGATTTAAAGAGACAGATTTGGAAGAATTGCGCAATGAGCACCCGGATGAAGGTATGAGCGGCATTGACCCCCGTTATGTGATTAACCGTATCTCCAGCGCCTTGATCAGCACTGACAAAGATTATATCAACGCCCTGGATGTGTTACGCTCCTTAAAAGAAGGATTAGATACCCACCCGTCGATCACGAAGGAACAGCGGGAAAGATTTCTGAACTTCATCTCTGTGGCCCGCAAGGAGTATGATGAACTGGCCAAAAAAGAGGTGCAAAAAGCGTTTGTTTACTCCTATGAAGAATCAGCCAAAACCTTGCTGGAGAATTACCTGGATAATGTAGAGGCTTACTGCAACTGGCAAAAAATCCGCGATCCCATTACCGGCGAAGAACTGGATCCCGATGAAAAGCTGATGCGCTCCATTGAAGAGCAAATCGGCATCTCTGAAAATGCCAAGAAAGCGTTCCGTGAAGAGATTTTGATCCGCATTTCCGCTTATGCCCGAAAAGGGAAAAAATTTGATTACAATTCCCACGAACGCCTACGCGAGGCCATTCAGAAAAAGTTGTTTGCCGATTTGAAGGATGTTGTTAAAATTACCACCTCATCCAAAACCCCCGATGAAAATCAGTTGAAAAAGATCAATGAAGTCATCAATCGCTTGGTGGAAGAACACGGTTATACCCCTGCTTCAGCCAACGATTTGTTGCGCTATGTGGGCAGCTTGCTCAACCGTTAAACTCCTTGCTTTCGGTGTAGTATCAATGTGAAGCGGCACTTTACTCATACTGGAAAGGAGGGATGATGATGAGCCGCTCCCGTCAGTTTATCGTTTCGCAGGATGACTGGTCGTTGCACCGCAAGGGGTATGAAGACCAGCATCGTCACCAGGAGAAAGTGAAGGAAGCGATTAAAAAAAATTTGGCCGATTTGATTACCGAAGAGAGTATCATTATGTCCAACGGCCGGGAAGTGGTCAAAATCCCGATCCGTTCACTGGATGAGTACCGGTTTCGGTATAACCACCATAAGCAAAAACATGTGGGCCAGGGGGATGGGAAAAGCAAGGTTGGCGATGTGATTGCCAAGGACGGAACCTCGGATCAGGCAGGGCAGGGGCAGGGCGGCGGAGCTGGTGATCAGCCCGGTGTTGATTATTATGAAGCTGAAGTTGATGTGGATCAATTGGAGCAAATTCTTTTTGAAGAGATGGAACTTCCTCATCTGAAGCCGAAAGATCCGGATCAAATTACCGTCGAAGATATCCGTTTCAATGATATTCGCAAAAAAGGCCTGATGGGCAACATCGACAAAAAGCGCACCATCTTGGCCGCTATCCGGCGCAACGCTTTGGCAGGAGAGAAAAACCTTTATAAAATTTCTGTTGATGATTTGCGTTTCAAAACATGGGAAGAGATCATCCAACCGCATTCCAATGCGGTGATCATTGCCATGATGGATACGAGCGGATCGATGGGCCTGTTTGAAAAGTTTTGTGCACGCAGCTTCTTTTTCTGGATGGTTCGTTTCTTGCGTTCCAAATATGAAAAAGTGGAGATGGTCTATATCGCCCACCATACCGAGGCCAAAGAGGTGACGGAAGAAGAGTTTTTCACCAAAGGAGAAAGCGGTGGAACCATCTGTTCCTCCGCTTACAGTAAAGCCCTGGACGTGATCGACAAACGCTTTGATCCCCAAAGGTTTAATATTTATCCGATTCACTTTTCAGATGGGGATAATTTAACCTCAGATAATGAGCGCTGCCTGAAACTGATGCACGAACTCATGGAGCGTTCCAATATGTTCGGCTATGGAGAGGTTAACCAGTACCAGAGACGCTCCACACTCATGTCGGTTTATCAGCATATCCGCGATCCGCGCTTTCGCTATTGTTTAATTCGGGATAAAAGCGATGTGTACGGTGCCCTGAAAACCATGTTTGCCAAAAGTGAAGAAGAGGTGGTCTGAATGACCCCGGAAGAAAAGAAAGAGCTGGAAAGAGCCATAGCAGAGATTACCGAGATTGCTGAAGGGTTTGGCTTGGACTTTTACCCTATGCGCTATGAAATCTGTCCTGCTGATATTATCTATACCTTTGGTGCTTATGGCATGCCCACCCGCTACTCTCATTGGAGTTTTGGAAAATCCTTCCATAAAATGAAATTGCAATATGATCTGGGTTTGAGCAAAATTTATGAACTGGTCATCAACTCTAATCCCTGCTACGCCTTTTTGCTAGAAGGCAACAGTCTGATCCAAAATAAATTAATTGTGGCCCATGTGCTGGCGCACTGCGACTTTTTTAAAAACAATATCCGCTTCTCCAATACGTCCCGGGATATGGTGGAAAGCATGGCGGCCAGTGCGGAACGGATCAGAGCCTATGAGATTGAGTATGGCAAATATGAAGTGGAAAAATTTTTGGATGCCGTACTGGCCATTCAGGAGCATATTGACCCGTCGCTTTTGCGTCCGCGTCTGACTTTGGACCAGCACAAGAAAGGAAAGGAAAAACAGCAGCAGTCAAAACCAAAAAAGAAAGGGATTTATGATGATTTGTGGGCGTTGGAAGAACTGAACAAGAAACCGGAATCTAAACCCCGTTTTTCCAGCCGCAAACGCTTTCCGGAGCAACCTGAAAAAGATTTGATGTTATTTCTGGAGGAACACAGCCCTGAGCTGGAGGACTGGCAGCGCGACATCATGACCATGCTCAGGGAGGAAATGCTCTATTTTTGGCCCCAGCTGGAAACCAAAATCATGAACGAAGGCTGGGCTTCCTACTGGCATGTGCGCATCTTGCGGGAACTTGATTTGTCCGAAGAAGAAGCGATCGAATTCGCAAAACTGAATGCAGCCGTGCTGTCCCCTTCCCGCACGAGCATCAATCCCTATTACCTGGGGTATAAAATGTTTGAAGATATTGAAAAACGCTGGGACAATCCGGCCAAGGAAGAGCAGGAGCGTTACGGACGGAAACCGGGACAAGGACGCAACAAAATATTTGAAGTGCGGGAGATGGACTCGGATATCTCCTTTTTGCGCAACTATTTGACCAAAGAACTGGTGGAAGAACTGGACCTGTATGTGTTTCAGAAGAAGGGGAATGAGTACACCATCACAGATAAAGATTGGGAACAGGTGCGGGACCAGCTGGTGAGCATGCGGGTCAACGGGGGCTTTCCCTATATTATGGTGGAAGATGCCGATTACGGACGCAAAGGGGAGTTGATGCTCAAACATTATTATGAAGGCATCGAGCTGGATCTGAAGTATCTGGAAAAAACATTGCCATATGTGTATCAACTGTGGGGCAGGCCGGTCCATTTACAAACCGTGATCGACAACAAACATGCTTTGTTCAGTTATGACGGCGAGCGAACACACCGGCGTTTTCTCTAACAGGGATTTCTTTAACAAGGTGAGGAAAATCCAGAAAAACAAAACCGCTTATTCCTGCATAGGACGCCTGGTTTGAAAAAATTTCCTATGATAGGAAGGACCTCCGCTTCACAATCACGAATACTATCATGAGCATGATGGCAAATATAGACAGCCATCCTCATGATAGTTCTTTTTTTATTCTCTGTGTTACGGGTGCGAAACTTTTTTTGACTTATTACGTCTAATGGGGTACGAGAAAGCGAGGTGCATCGTCATTGAGGGATGAAATGTTGGTCGGACTGGCTTTGCAAGGGGATGATGATGCCTTGCGCCAACTGCATGACCCCTCCATTTCGGTCAAAGCGTCCACGACAACGGCTGGGGCCTGTTCACCTCTTTCCTTCAATACAAGTTAGCAGAACAGGGGAAGAAACTAATCAAAATCGACAAATGGTTCCCCTCATCCAAAACGTGTTCATGTTGTGGTCGAGTGAACGTGTCTCTATCGCTTTCCGAACGTCTATTTCGTTGTGCATGCGGTTTTGTGGCAGACAGAGATATCAACGCCGCCATCAATATCAAAAAGGAAGGTCTGAAAAAGTTAGGGACTGCCTGACTGGATCTCGAACCGTGGGGCACACGGGGATGGCTCGGTCAACTTCCCATCATGAGATGGGATTACCCGAGAAGCCCCCACCTCTAAGCGTTAGCATAGGTGGTGGGAGTATGTCACGGAAAGAAGTTTTCAGTCTGTGTTATAGCCGGCATTGAACAGGCCCGGAAAAAGGCCAGCAGAAAACGTATGGTCCGCAAGATACGTGGCGCCTTTGCTTATGCCGCTGTGACCGCTGCTGTTGTTTTCCTGGTGTTTCAATTCCTTATCCAATCTGATGATCAGGGTCAATTTCTCCATCAAGCTGATCAGGGGTTGGAGCGGACAGAACAACCTGTTCAACATGAGGAAACAGAGGAGCCTGGCGCTATGAATCACCATGATTCTCATAAGGAGGGATAGGTGTGAAGGAAATTTGTTTGGTCAAGGTATTTCACAATGAATCCATCCCTGGAAATCTAACGGGGGTGGTGAATTGTGACTTGCCTCCCAATCCCCGGGATTGTCAGTCAATCGCCAGCCGGTTGGGATTGCCCGACACGTGTTTTGTTTGGAAAGGGTTTTCGGGAAATTTACTACACCGAACATTTTCACCCTATGAGGAGCTCACTTTCTGCACCCAGACACTTCTGGCCAGTGCTGCGGCACTGGAGGTAACAAATGATTCGGATGTTTTTCGTTTTGAGACGGCAGTTGGTTCCGTGACGGTGCTCCGGGATGGAAAATATTACTGGGTCAAATCTGTTGTGGAAAAGGTCCGTCCGTTGGAGGATCTTTCTGTGCTTCCCCTGTTGGGACTGGATGAACAAATGTTGAATGGGGAACTGGGTATCACCGGTGTCGGTAGACAAAGACTTTATATTCCTCTTCGTTCCCAGGAAGTCTTGTACAGTATTACTCTTTCTTCAGGAACAATCATGCATGTGTGCCAAATGTACGGATTGCATGGTATTTGTTTTTTCACCGTGGTTGATTCTGGGCATGTGGCTCTCCGCGTCTTCACTACTTCGTTAAAAGGGGGCGAAGATGCCGCAACTGGAGGAGCAGCCATCGGATTGATCGGTTATAATCGGTTTCAGCATCTTGGCTTGGCGGAAGTGGTTCGAGTGGATCAAGGACATATTGAATCGGAAAAGAGAGGCTGTATGTTTATAAGGCATGATTCCTCAACAAATCAAGTATTGTTGGGTAGTTTCGTCGACGTTTTGTTGCGAGGAAACCTTGTCGGAACGGAGAGGGGGGTGGGTTATGGAAGTTAAAGTCAACCTCGAAGAGATCCGCGATTTTTCTATTCAAATAGGCTCCGATCTTATAGGGCGGGCTGTTCTTTCCATCTATTTGGTTCAGTTTGGCGGGCTCCCTTTTACCACGTATATCCCGGAAAACTGGCAGGCTGAGTATGTGCAGCAAAACGGCCGCTTTGGCATGCATGTGGCTGCGGCAGGGAATGGAGACTTCCGGTACGGTGAAATGGAGATCATCTTTTTTCCCCAGCAAACATCCCGGCAAGAGGCGGAGAAACATATTTTGGAGGACGTGATTCAAGACCGTCCTTATGAAACCTTACCCCGTGATGGAGAACAAGGGGATGTACCCGCGTGGGCCCTGCAGTCATATGTGTATATCGATCCCCAACAATCCAGGACAGGTCAGATTCATCTCGGCGAGCATAATGATCGTTTGTTTTATTTCCATAGTGAGTTTATGGATGAAGCAGGGGATGGTTGGGGGCCACGGCAAGAAATAATCTTGGAGCATTGGATCTGGCAAGATACGGGCGAGCCCTTGCAAAGCAAATAATAGCTGCCAAAAGGAGGCAACAGCCATGTGTGGATTTGTAGGACTGATGCGCAATCAGCATGGGGCAGATAGCAGTGAGGCGGATTTGCGCAGCATGGTGGATGTGATCAGGCACCGCGGGCCCGATGATGAAGGGTATTATAGCGATGAGACCGTCATGCTGGGTTTCAGACGGCTCAGCATTATCGATGTTGAACAGGGACACCAGCCCTTGAGCGATGCCGACGGGTGGTATTGGATTGTGTTTAACGGAGAAATTTACAACTATATTGAATTGAGGGAGCGTTTACAGGCCAGGGGCCACCACTTTCAGACCTCATCCGATACAGAAGTGATTCTGGCTTTGTTTAAGGAAAAGAAAGAGAAGGCGGTTCATGACCTGAGGGGCATGTTTGCCTTTGTCATCTATGACAGACAGACTCAAACCCTGTTTGGAGCCAGAGACCCCTTTGGCATCAAACCGTTTTATTACTTGGAAACCGGGGAGTTCTTTTATGTTGCTTCGGATGCGAAAAGCTTGTTGGCATCCGTACAAGAAGCGGCATTAAATCAAGAGGCCTTGCAAGACTATCTGACCTATCAGTATGTGCCGGAACCGATGAGCATGGTATCCAATATAAGGAAGTTACAGCCAGGGCACTTCTTTTGGAAAAAAACAGGGCAGCCGCTTGTTGTTCATGAATACTGGAAGCCGATTTTTTCTCCTGTTAAAAAATCTCAAGATCAGCTGGCCCATGATATAAGAAAGGTGTTGCAGGACTCTGTCGCGGTGCATATGCGCAGTGATGTGCCGGTTGGCGCCTTTTTATCCGGGGGTATTGATTCAACCTGTATTGCCGCTTTGGCCAAGGAGATTAATCCCCACTTAAAAACCTTTACCGTCGGCTTTGACCAGCCTGGATTCAGTGAAGTGGATGTTGCCGCCCAAACGGCAGAAGCATTGGAGATTGAACATCACACTTATGTGATCAGCCCGGAGGAAGTTGTGCAGGAATTGCCCAGGATTATCTGGCACATGGATGATCCTGTTGCTGACCCGGCTGCCATTCCCCTTTATTTTGTTGCCCGGGAAGCCAGCAAACAGGTTAAAGTGGTTTTGTCCGGGGAGGGGGCTGATGAACTGTTCGGGGGTTATGGGATCTACCGTGAACCTCTCTCCTTAAGGTATATATCCACTCTCCCGGCTGCTATAAGGCGGATCCTTAAACACATTGCTTTGTCCTTGCCTGATCAAATCAAAGGAAAAAATTATATTCTCAGAGGCTGTACACCCCTGGAAGAGCGTTATATCGGCAATGCCAAACTTTTTGAGGAAGCGGAAAAAAGGGAGTTGCTGAAACGTTACCGTCCAGAGTATGCATATTCCCGCTTGACCAACCCCCTGTATCAGCAGGTCGCTGGTTACGATCCTGTGACTCAAATGCAGTATATTGATTTACACACCTGGTTAAGGGGGGACATTCTGGCCAAGGCGGACAGGATGTCCATGGCCCATTCCTTAGAATTAAGGGTTCCCTTTTTAGACAAGCGGGTGTTTGAGGTTGCTGCCAAGTTGCACACTGAGTTGAAAGTGACCAGACAAACGACAAAACATCTGCTGCGGGAAGCGATGAAGGGGATTGTACCTGAGCATATTTTGCACCGTCCCAAATTGGGCTTTCCGGTTCCTCTTAGACACTGGCTTAAGGAAGAGTTGTTTGAATGGGCATGGTCGCTTATCCTAACATTCGCCACTTGGTAGGACATGTTGGGTGAGCTTGCCGTGTGGCCTGCCTTTAGTATAAGCCGACAGAGCAAGTATGATTCCATATTCCAAAAATCGGTGCACTAAGTGTGCCAATTAGGGTCATACTATGGACAAAACCTAACTGGCACGAAAGAGGTGCGTCTGATGTTAACCGAAGAGCAGAAACGCGAACTGCATGCCGCCTTAATGACCCGATACCGGGAGCTTGAGGACCAGCTGGCTCACAATGATCATTTTGGTCAGGAACGGGCATTAGTCAAAGACTCTGTGGGAGAGCTCTCCAATTATGACAATCATCCCGGTGATCTGGGTACTGAAGAATATGAGCGGGCTAAAGATATAGCTTTAAATGAACATGCAGAGCAGGAGTTATCTGATGTCAAACGGGCCTTGGCAGCATTTGCTGAAGGCACTTATGGCATTTGTGAAATATGTGGAGAGGAGATTCCCTTTGAACGCTTACAAGCCGTGCCAACCACCACCCGGTGCCGGAACCATGCAGCGGATCGTTTCGTCTCCAGAAAACGGCCGGCTGAGGAAGATATTTTAGAACCGCCGTTTGGCCGTTTTGAATATGATGACCAGGATGTGGTCGTTTTCGATGCGGAGGATGCCTGGCAAAGCGCAGCGGCCCATGGATCATCTGATACTCCCTCGGACTTTTATGATCCAGCCAAAGAGTATGAAGAGATGTTTGCTGAAGCTGATGAACGGGTAGGTGCCGTAGAGGATGTGGAGGAGTTTCTGATAACCGACATGGAAGGAAACTATATTGGCGTTAACGAGGAACATGAGGTGTATGAAACATACCTGGATGAACACGGCGTTACCTCTGTAGTAGAAGATAGTGGTCTTATTGATGTAGTGAATGAGGATGAGCCGGAACAGGATCAGGATCCAGATTATCGACGGAAAAAAAGCTGAAATTGCAAAAACACTGCAAGATCGATCAAAAGGGATATGTGACAACACACAGCAAGCATGGGGTAACAACAAAGATTCGGGGGAGCACGATGCTCCCCCTTGTTACATTAAACGCTATTGTTGGTCAAGCGCTTTCTCCAGTTCAAACAAATAGTAGCATAAAGCAACCAACCCTTGATCAAAATTTTCCAGATGGAAGTGTTCGTTAGGCGCATGGAAGTTCTCGTTAGGCAGGCCAAAGCCCATTAACACAGCAGGTAAGTTTAACAAACTGTGAAAAGTTTCTACAATCGGGATCGACCCGCCCATCCGGGTAAAGGCAGGGGACACACCATAGGCTTGTTCCAATGCCCGGCCGGCTGCTTGAATGGCGGGATGGTCAAAGGGAGTCAAAAAGGGCTTTCCTTTGTCGAACAGTTGAGTTGTCACCGTAACACCTGGCGGGGTATGGCGTTCAATGTGTTGCTGAATCAAACGGGCAATCTCATCGGGGTCCTGGTCAGGGACCAAACGGCAGGTGATCTTGGCGTGGGCCTCGCTGGGCAGCACCGTTTTGATGCCCTCTCCTTGAAACCCTCCGTAAATGCCGTTTATTTCTAACGTGGGCCTGGCCCAGGTTCGCTCCAGGAATGAGTATCCTGCTTCACCAAACAACTGGGGAACATCCAGCTCTTTGCGCACTTGTTCTTCGTCAAACTGTAAGGCGCGGTAGGCTTCTTTTTCCTCTTCTGTCAAGGGACGCACCTTGTCGTAAAAACCTTGCACGGTAATTTGCCCTTGTGCATTGCGCATGGAATCCAAAATGGAAACCAGGGCATGAATCGGGTTTTGCACCCCGCCGCCAAACAGTCCCGAATGCAAATCCCCTTTGGGACCCCGCACATCAATCTGCAGGCCACACAACCCCCTCAAGCCATAGCAAACGGTGGGTTTTCCCCTCTCCAGCATGGGCGTATCGGAGACGACCAGCACGTCGGCTGCCAGCAGATCCTGATGTTCAGCCACAAAGACATCCAGGTTGGGACTGCCGATCTCCTCTTCACCTTCCAGACAAAACTTAATATTAACCGGCAAGCGGCCCTCGGTATGTAAAAGCGTCTCTACCGCTTTAATATGCATGAAAACTTGCCCTTTGTCATCGCTGGCCCCGCGGGCATAAATTTTGTTATCTCTGATGTCCGGTTCAAAGGGAGGTGTCTCCCATAAATCAAGAGGATCAACCGGCTGCACATCATAATGGCCATAGATCAAGACTGTTGGTTTCCCTTCGGCGTGGAGCCAGTCGGCGTAAACTACGGGATGGCCCTGTGTGGGCAGCACTTGTACATTTTCCAAACCTGCTTGTTTCAAGGCTTGAGCCAGCCATTCAGCTGCTTGCTGCACGTCTTGTTTATGTTCGGACAAAGCGCTGATACTGGGAATCCGTAAAAAGGCTTTCAATTCTTCCAAATGCTGGTCCCTTTTGCCTTGCAAGACCTTTTTCAGTTGCTTGTTCACGTTAGTTCCCTCCTATGTACTGGGTTCTCTTTCCATTGTAACCAAAACAAACGGCTCAAAGCCAGGTCCAGTCAGTACTCCTCTCTATCTCATTGGCATATATCACCTTGGCAACAATTACTAAGCCTTTTGTACCGGTGAATCTAGTAAGATAGTAGTTGCAAGTCTTAATTCTGAGACTATACCAGAGACGGAGGGGTACAATGATCAACGTCAGGAGACCAACATTCTTCTGGAGTTTTGTTGTATTGCTGGCAGTCTCCCTTATTGTTAATGTACCAACAGGTGAGGCACAGTCTGTCGGTGATGCGATGGCCCGCGAGGCCAAAACATTAATAGGAACACCCTATCAGTTTGGGGGGACAAATCCCAGTCAAGGGTTTGATGCTTCAGGCTTGATTTATTACCTGCACCAGCAGCAAGGGATAACCATCCCCCGCACCGTTAGGGATCAGGCTCGTGGCGGCCAGACCATTAGTGTCTCCAACTTGCAGCCCGGGGATGTGCTTATATTCAAAGATTCCCGCGGCAATCCTTCAATCAGTGCGCTATACATGGGAAATAGGCAAGCCATCGCCTCTCTGCCTTCAACAAATGGCGTACGTCTCCATTCTGTTAATACCAACTGGGCCCGGGAGCATTTCCTGGTTGCTAAACGCTATATCAACAATCCGGCTGTTCAAGACCAATCCCCATCCAGGGAAGTGCCTGCTGCACACGATAAAGCGTCCAATCTAGCCGATAACATCATTAGAACCGCCGAAAAATATTTGGGAACGCCCTATCGGTATGGGGCCAAACCAGGATCAGGCTACTTTGACTGCTCCCTGTTTACTCAAACCGTTTTTGCTGAAAACGGTATCCAACTTCCCCGTTCTTCACGACAACAGTCCCAGGTAGGCACTTATGTACGCTGGGGAGAATGGGAGAAAGGGGACCTGTTATTCTTCTGGACCCGGTCAACTGGTGAAGGGAATGTTGGCCATGTGGCCATTTATGCCGGTGATGGCAAGATCATTCATACCTGGGGCAGTCCTGGTGTCACTTATGACCGCATTACAGACCGCACCTGGCGGGAAACCTATATGGGTGCCAAGCGTGTCATTCGTTAAGCTCAGGATTTGCATTGATTTCATCAGATTTTGGTCATTTCATTAGGCGCTGGCAAATTTTGATGACACTGTCAAAGGTATCACAGCGCTGAACCTCATCCAGCGTCATCCATCTTGCTTCTTTTACCTCCCTGGGGTGGATATCCAGCTGTGCTTCCTCCTCAACCTCCATCAGATAGATGAAATCCACGTGCATGTGGGCTTCTTCGGTGGGGGTTGAGGGAATATACTCGTGTAAGATCAAGTAGGGAGCGGGCAGCTGTGATTCCACCTCTTCCTCTATCTCAAACTGCTCTCCAGACAGAATCAAGCTTGCCTTCACTCCCGTTTCCTCCCACACTTCTCGTAACGCGCCTTCATGGGGGAGTTCATTAGGTTCCAAATGACCTCCGGGAGGCAGCCATTTTTTAAGCTTATTGTGATAGACGAGTAAAACTTTGTCCTTTTGCCGGTTAAAGACAACGCCTGTAGCTACAAAATCATTTCGCATCTGATCACTCCGTCCCCTAAGCAAAAATTGCGTTAATTTCTGTTTCTCTTATTCTATCAAAAAATGTGATCAACTGTAAGAAAGTGCTTCAGCTGTACGGAAGGACATCTTCTTTTGTCCAATCTCCTCCCCCAACCCACAGTGTGAGTTTGCCGGTTGGACCGTTAAACAGGTGAAAGGCCACCATGTCATTGGCCAGGCAAACCTTTAAACTGGGGATATTATCCAGGGCTACCCGTCCGTATAATTTACCCAGGGAATGGATCGCGTATTGAACCATTTGTTTGGCAATGTCCTTATCGCGGTAGTGCTGATGAACGGCTATATACGATTCATCAATCCCATAATTGGATACAATTAATAAACCAATCAATTTTTTTTCTTTGAGTGCACATAAAACAAGCGTTCCTGCAGAGGAAAGCTGGGTAGCGTCCGCTTGTTCCAGCCAGTTGATCCCAGTACGCGTAATCCGCCGGTCTCCATGCCGTTTAAGAAAGGTGATTAAGGCACGGCGGTATTTCTCCACTTGCGCACTAGTTAGCTTGTGCAGTTTCATTAGTACTAACCCCATTACGGTATGTTTTAAAGGTAAGGTATTGGGCATATTCGATCAAATTCTCCAGAGATTTACGCCGGATATGCGGTTCATCAAATTTCATGGGTTTGGCATTGGCTTCAAACAGCCACAACTGGCCTTGGCTGTCAACACCAATATCCAGAGACATCTCACCAAGATGATGATAATGTTGTTCCAACTCTGTGGCCACCAGTAAAGCCAAATGTTTAACTTCAGTTTTGATCTTTTCCGTCTGTTCCCGGGTAAACACCTGGGGCAGGACTTGGGCGGGATCTTCAATGCGCCCCCCTTGAGGCACATGAGTGGTAATGCGCTTCCGTCCAGCCACCCGGATGCCGATGCCGGTAATTTCCCATGTTCCGTATTTATTTTTTTGAATGAGTGTGCGCAGATCAAACGGGCAGCCATCTATTTGGGCCAGATCAACGGCTTGCTGGATAATGTACGGGGAGGGAAATTTTAGTTTTTGAAATCCTTTCCACAGCCGTTCAATCGAAGGAGTGGACACCCTTTTGGTTTTCAGCCCCTGGTGGAAGAGCAGTGTGTAGCGTCCCTTGTCTTGATCATAGCCCGCTTTAAAAATGCCTTTTCCTGCTTTGGCACTTGTAGGCTTCAAATAGACCTCCTGGTGTTGTGCAATCATCTCAGACAAGAGGTTGCTGTCCTCTAAAAGCTCTGTCCGGGGGAGATAACGGGCGGTTTCAGCTCCTTTCTTGAGCAGCCTGAACAGCTCATTTTTATCAAAGAAGCAAGGATTAAACAGGCTGACCCGGGGATGTTTGCTCAGTAATTCCAGGCAGATCTGAACCTCGCTTTTAGATTCAAACGAGCGCAGGGGAATGCGGTTGTAAACGACATTAGGCAAAGGAAATTGACACGAAAACCATTTTTTAAGCTGTGGATGATACAGCTGGCCCCGAACTTCTTCTGTGAGCCAATTCACACTCTCCGGAGTAAAAACAAAGACAATCCCTCCTTTGTACTGCCCTGTTCTCATCAGTTCAATAAAATTGGGTTTTGAACCGGTAAACGAACCGTCATTTCCCTGAACCGTCAAGATGCCCACCACAGGACCGAGGAGGGGTTTTCCCTTTTTGAGCCGAATGTAAGCATTCATGGTGAGGGGCTTACAGGGAAGAAGGGGGGACTTGCGGGCAATGCTTAGCTTTAAAGGCAGCCGGTTTGCCCCCCAATAAATGTGACGGTTTACAGTTTGCCCCCGCTTAGGTTTCGCCAGTAAATACCATTCTTGATCGGCAGGGGAATAGGCGATGGTGACTTTTTTCATCATGGCCCTGTTTTCACATCCTCTGCAGTAAACTGCGCCAAATAAAGGGCGTATTCCAAAATTTTGCGGCGGGTCAGGACTTCACTTTCCTTCAGGCTGGCATGGGTGAACACATGCCGCCCTGGCTTGGAGTTGGCCTCGAACATCCAGGGATGTCCGTTTTGGTCAATCCCGATATCGAAACCAAGTTCACCAATATTTCCATCCACCTCTTGGTCGATGGCCCTGGACAGGGTCAGGGCAGCTTCCTTGAGCTCTGTCAGCACCTGGTGTTGCTGAGAGAGGGGAAAGCACTTCTGTATGGCCTCACGGGGTGAGAGTACCTTTCCCCCCGTGCGCATATGGGTGGTTACACTTCCTCTGCCAGCCAGTTTGGCTGCAATGGCCGTCACTTCCCACTCCCCTTGTCTGTTCTTGTTGGTATGCACCCGGAAATCGATTTGACGGCCGGCTAAAGTCATTAACGGGATGCCTTGCTGCACGATGTAAGTTTTGGATGACTTGTGGCGCATAAAGTGGTTGATCGCTTTGGTAAGCGTGTGGAAACGGAAAAGTTTATTTTCATTCCCCCGCCTGTAGCGCAGGAAATAGCCTTTGCCTGGGGAGTGGTAAAGCTGGGCAATGCCCAGTCCCAAACTGCCTGAAGCAGGTTTTAGATAGACCATATGATAGATGTCCAGCATCCTGGCGATTTGGCTGATATCTGGGTTGAAAATCGTTTCGGGGATGTAGTGCTGCACTTCTTCGAGATGATGAATTTTTTCGTGGATCGTCCACTTGTTAAAAAAAGCGGGATTAAAAATATGCACCCCTTCTTTTTCGAGGGCCGTTTTGGCCCAAGAGACAGCAGCCGATCTTTCCTGCACACGGTTGGGCACACGGTTATAGACCACATGGGGAAAGGGGACTCTGTAGCGCCGGAAGCCGAGTTTGCCCTTTTTGGTTTTGATCAGAAAATAACCGTTGATTTCTTTATGCAAATAAGAGATGTCTTGGGGAGAGAAGACAAAATAGGAGGCTGGTACATCTTGGCTGGCCGTTAAAAAGCGGCGCATAAAGTTGGTGCGCCCGCCGATGGGGGAATCGTCATAATGGGTAACACCGGTGGTCAAGATGCCGACCAATGGTCCAATGGACAACTGGTTGGCTTGAAGATGGAAATGCAGCTTTCCTGGAAAAGGAATTTTAAGTCTGTTCCACAGATTGGCGGAGACAAAAACGAAAGAGCGGTGCGGCGATCTTTTAATGCGGGCTTTTACTTTTTGTTGCCCGTAAGAGAGTGATATTTCCCTTGTGTCTTGTATAAGGGAAAACAGTTCCGGACATAAGAAGACAGTATTCCGAGAAGAGGTGTGTTTTTGGATGTGGCCGATGATCAGTTTTGCCATTATGTTAGACTCCCTTCAAAGCATGAAAAACATAGTTTGCATATTTTGCCGGTGCGTAAATGGCGTTTGATAACGCTTGATAGTCTCGGCTAAGCTGGAAAGAACGCCGGCCAGGTTTGGAGTTCACTTCCAGTAACCACACCTCACCCGTACGGTCAATTCCCACATCTAGGCCGAGCTCAAATAAAGGACCATGTTTCTTTTCCAAATGGTGAGGCAGACGTCCGACTAACAGGTTTAACTGGTCAAAAATACTTTCTATTTGCTCGGGCCGGTAATACTTGTTGAGAAACCTGTTGGCCTCTACTGCCGTTCCCCCACCGTGTAAATTTGATGTCAGCTTTCCTTTTGGTCCCGTGCGAATCACGTTTCCTGTCACTGTCCACTGTCCTGTGCCATTTTTTTGGAGTAAAATGCGCATATCAAACGGGATGGCATCAGGAGTGGTCAGCTCCAGATAAGGCTGGATGATATATTGGCGCTGTCTCACATATTTTTTTAGCCATGTTTCACAGGCTGAAAAGGAGGAAAAGTCGATTTGCAGCAAGTGGTTATGCCATGTCCGCCCCTGAACATCGATGCGCTTGCCTGCTAATGTGACTTTGAGCACGCCTTTGCCGTGCGTGCCGGATGAGGGTTTAAAAAACAGGGCTTTGTGTTCGATCAGTTTTTTTCGCCACTGGGTGCCTGGGCGAAAAAGCAAAGTTTCCGGCAAAAAGGAGGACAGGATCCCATCGTCTTTCAGCATGTGGTACACTTTCCATTTGCCAGGCAGTCCCTTGCCCAGTAACAGGACGCCATATTCTTGTTGCAAACGTTTAATCACTGGGGCAACTTTGCGTATGTGTTGGCGGCTGTGGTAAAAAATGCGGTCATAAATCAGTGAAGGAAGGGGGTAAGTTCCTTGAACCCACTTGGCTTTGCTTTCATTGTAACGGTAGCCTGAGATGCTGCCCTTGGTCCAATTAATTGAATGGGGGGAGAAGACCGTCACTTGTAAGCCTAATGTGTTGGCATGCTGAGTCAGGTGTTGGAAAAACTTCTTTTCAGGAAAAGGGGGATCCGAAGCTAAGCAAAATTCAACCAATATGCCAAGATGGGGGTGATCAACCATATGCCCACCTCATTTGTTATACATGATCAGATAAAGGCAATAGTCCAGCAAACGGTGTACGGAAGGACGCCCTTTTGTCTCTTGGTTATTGCTTAGCAAAGTGTGATCAGTTTTGGACGGTTTGGAATTCACCTCCAGAATGTAGATGCGGCCGCTGTGGGTCAGAGCCAAGTCAACTCCCAGTTCCCCAAAGTGATCATCCAGACTTTGATCAATCACCTGGCAAACGCGTTTGGCAATGGTGATCATGCTGCGGCGTATCTGTTTAATTTCGGGAATCTGGCATTTCTGCAAGGTCTCCACGAGTTTAGCGACTTCTCCGCCTCTGGAGATATTGGAGACGAAGCGGTTTTCAGCTCCGATTCGTGCGACCATGGACGTGACAGACCATTTCCCTTGCCTGTTTTTTTGCATCAAGGCTCTGAAATCGACAGGGCGCCCCTTGAGCTGAAGAATAGGAATACCTTCCTGGATAATATAATTGTTTTTGTTAATCCGTTTGCTCAGGTAAACAACAAGCGCTTTGAAACGGGGGAAAGATTTGACGATTTCTCCGTTCAGGGTGCTGTAGACTGAAGTGAATCCTTCCCCTAGCCGGTTGAGTTTATAGATACCACGGCCCAGGGAACCATGAATAGGCTTGAGAAAAACCGTCGGATATTTTGATAACATCATGGCTAATGATGCTTTGCCATCGAAACGATGGGTTTCCGGCAAAAATGGCTTAAGTTCGTCTGCCATGGATAAGTGGTGATGGACTAACCATTTATTTAAAAATGTTTGATTAAAAAGATAAATATTCCGCTCTTGCAGTGTTTGTTTTAAGCGCTGGTATACACTGCTGTGTTCGATTTTTCGTGATGGAATGCGATTGTAGACCACATTTGGGACAGGAAAGTGTGCCTGGTGCCATTTGCCATTGTGGTACGTCCAACCTGCAATGGGAGGAGAAAGTGAAACTAATGCTGGCAGCGTAACCACATAAGCAGTCATGTGGCGTTCGGCTGCACAATAGATCACTTCTTGAAGGAAAAGATTCAGCTCGCCAAACGGCGGATTCGTATCGACTGTTGAACTGACCAATACCGCCAGCACAGGAGGAGGGTGAAGGCCTTGAGAGGAAGACTGTCCGGCGACGGGGAGGACATGTTGGGTCCTGTGAATTGACAGACGGCTTAAATGTCTGAAGCTGCTGTTTTGGCCCAGTGGTCCACTTGCAGCTTGAAGGCCTTTAAGACCAGATTTCAAATTCCGCATAGGGGTCATAGCCATTCTTCCTCTCATCGCCTGCTGGATAGTATAGATTATGTTTAGGAATGAGACGAGGTGAAAGGTTGGGAAAGGTTGGGCTGTCGCATGAAAAGAGAACCCCTGGCTGCTATGAGGTGTGCGTCATAGAGCCAGGGGTTCTAGTGATTATTCTCCGTATAACACATATTGGGCTATATTCTTAGAGTGGTCACCAATGCGTTCAAGGTTGCTGAGGACATCCAAAAAGACCGCTCCGGCATTTCCACTGCACAAGTTGTGATTTAAGCGGGCGATATGATTTTTGCGGAAGCGTCTTTCCATCTGGTCCAGTTCCCGTTCGTTTTCCAGCACTGTTTTGGCAGCCTGGTGATCATCCCGTTCTAGTGCTTGCAAGGCATGGGAGATGGTCTCATCGGTCAGCTTGATCATCTGCTCCATTTCTTGCAGCGCTTCTGTGGAAAACGCTATTTTGTTGGTAATGGTGTATTCGGCCAGTTCCACAATGTTTTCGGCGTGGTCCCCAATGCGCTCCAGGTCGTTGATCGTTTGCATCATGACCGATGCTTTGGCCGATTCTTTAGGATTAAGGGCACTTTGTTGAATTTTAACCATGTACTCTGTGATTTTACGGTCCAGTTCATTGATCAGCTCTTCTTTTTGGATGGCCATGTTACGGGCCCTTTCATCTTTATTAAAGAAATAGTTGACGGCATCCACAAGGGTTTCCCGGGCAAAGTTGCCCATGCGCAAAATTTCATGTTGAGCTTGTCCCAAGGCGACGGAAGGTGTGGCTAATAAGCGTGCGTCCAGATATTTGGGACGGAACTCCAGCTCCTCCATCTTACCCGGAATCATTTTGCTAACCAATAAGGCCAGGTAGGACACAAAAGGTAAGAAAATAAGGGTATTGGTCACATTAAACAAGGCGTGGGCATAGGCTATTTGCATCCGAATGTTGACATCTGATCCGAGCCACAAGACCACGTTGTAGACAAGTGGCAGGGCAGTGACAAAGATAATGGTTCCAATAACATTAAAGGTGACGTGGACCAGTGCCGCACGTTTAGCTGCGACACTTGCGCCAATGGCAGCCAGGACGGCTGTAATGGTCGTGCCGATGTTGTCACCAAATAGAACGGGAAGAGCTGCCCGCAGCTCAATCATGCCCTCATCGGCAATGGTTTGCAAAACCCCAATCGTCGCGCTGGAGCTTTGCACAATCATGGTGAACACTGTACCAACCAGCACGCCAAGCACTGGATTATGGGAAAGTTCAACGGTTAAATCGACAAAAAGAGGAAGTTCCCTGAGCGGTTTTAACCCCTCACCCATGGTGGACAGGCCCAAAAAAAGCATGCCAAATCCAAAAATAACTTGTCCCATGTACTGATAAGTTTTTTTACGCAGAAAAAAGAGGAAGAAAGCACCGACGGCTATGATGGGCAAGGCATACTTCTCAATTTTAATCCCAATAATAAAGGCGGTCATCGTGGTGCCAATATTGGCTCCCATGATAACACCGATCGCCTGTTTTAAAGTCATCAAACCGGCATTGACCAGGCCAATGGCCATTACTGTTGTCCCCGTGGAGGTTTGCAGTAGGATGGTGACCACAATGCCGGTTAAGACGCCCATTAAGGGGTTGGAAGTATATTTGGCCAGTAAGCCCCGCAGTTTGTCGCCTGCTGTTTTTTGCAGACCGTCAGACATAAACTTGATGCCAAACAGGAAGATCCCTAATCCGCCGATAAAATAAAAAATGATTTCTTGCCAGTTCATACATTAATGGCCCCCTCAAAGATGACTTAAATGATTAATATCCCTTTACTGCCTGAAAAATAGAACCACTTACAGTGTAATTAATTTTATAACCGAGGGTAGCATACAGATTTAGTATTAAGAAACTGTTAAGGAATTGTTAAGAGAATGTTAAGATTTTGCAAACGGTTTCAAATCTGCTTTCCATATTGTACTCAATTTTTTGTTAAGACATGTTAAAATATAAAAAGTGTGAGTCAGGAAAAGCAGTACAAAGCAAAGAGAAAGGATCAACCATGAAAACGATTTACCGTTTGTTGACTCAACTTTCATCCCGCAGATCCATATCTTATTTGGCTGGCCGGCTGGCTAAATCACGATGGAGCAAGCGCTGGATCCCCCACTTTATTAAGGTATACCGTATCAATGTGGAAGAAGCGGAAAAACGGCCGGAGGAATATCCCCACTTAAATGCTTTTTTCACGCGGCGCTTGAAAGAGGGCGTGCGCCCCATTCATCCTGATCCGGACACGGTGGTCAGCCCCGTGGATGCCTTGGTAACTGGGATTGGGGAGATAAGGGAAGGCACTATCCTTAACGTAAAGGGCCAGCGCTATACCTTGGCTGAGATGCTGCAGGATGCTGAGCGGGAAAAATCGTACCGTAACGGCCATTATCTAGTCCTTTACCTGAGTCCGACCGATTATCACCGCATCCATGCTCCCATTAGCGGTGAAATTATTCATACTTGTTCCATTAAAGGGAAAGTATACCCAGTTAACCGTTTTGGCATGCGACATATGAAACGGGTGTTAAGCCGAAACCAGCGGTTGATTACCTACTTGCAAAATGAGTACACAGAAGTAGCCATTGTCAAAGTGGGAGCTATGAATGTGGCTAGTATCCAATGGAGCGACCGCTTGCAGTCCAAACGGGTAGAAAAAGGTGATGAACTGGCCTATTTTGAATTTGGTTCGACGGTGGTGTTGCTCATAAAGGAGGAATCGTTCCAGTTTATACATGGACTGGCAGAAGGTGACCGGGTCAAAATGGGTGAGCCGGTTGGCCGCATGGTTAAGTATCGAGCCAGGCAGTAATAGAATCTGGTTAATAAAGCAAAGATGCCCCTGAAATATGGGGCACTTTCTTTTTCTGTTATATATCTGCCATGTTGTTTCATTCATTTTCTAAGGTAATCTCAATTTCTACCTGAATCCGTGACATATGGGCGGGATTGGTTTATATGTTTGCCACATGATGACTTATAGACATTAAAATGATCACAAAATATTTGATTATCATTTAGGCAAAAGCCTGATAGAGCCGTTTAAACGGCGTTAACCAAGCCCGTGATCCAATATACAGATATTGCCGACATCTGGAGTGACAGCATTACTATTCCAGCCATTCTGGTTCTTGTGCTGCCTATTGCCCAAGGGGGACAGGCGCAATGCTTTATTTCTGGGGCCCGTATTAATGGCGGCCGCCCTGTCAATTGTGGGAGCCGTGAGACGGGAGGCTGAGTGGTTTTATGCCAATTTGGAAGCCAATGGCATTTTGCTGATCCTGTCGCTGATTTTCTTTGTGGTCGGCTATGGAGCTCTGTTTATTCCCCATGGGAAAGACCCGTCACGGCTGGGCCGCCCCCGGCTGGCAGTAATCAGTACGGCCGTGCAATATTTATTGGCCAGCGCCGCATACGGAATGGCCCACTTACCTTATCTTGTTTATCCACTTGTCACTCTGGAGTCGGGCTTTACCCATCCCAATACCTTCCGCGCCCTGTTTCTGTCTTTTATCATCGGCTTTCTGATCTTAACGCCTGGTTTTGTGTACTTTTGGAAAATGTTTTTAAAAGACACAGGTTATTTAAAGCAGGAATAAAAGATGCCGATAAAAACAGTAGAAATAAAAACCGCTATAAGGGGGCGTTGGTATGGATTTCCGAGTAGAGGAAATACATAAACGAAACGTATTGCTGGTAAAAATTCTATGGATAGCGTTGATTTTCAGCTTAGTCGTGGTGTTGATGACAGAATCGGCTGCCTTTACGACTTTGCTTGTTGGCGGGGTAATGAGCGGGGTTTTGCTTCATATGCTGACGTGGAAGCGAATAGGCACCGTCTATATACCTTATCTGTTTGTGATTGTCTTGACCTTGTTAAATGTAGCGTTGTTTATGTCTGTTCTAAATTTGCGGATGTTTCTGATTATTTATTTTATCCTTGCTTTGGTGTCTCTGTATCATGACTACCGCCCGCTTCTGTTTATGGGGGTGGCAGGAGATTGAACGTGTATTGGATAAGGTGAGGCAGTCTGTTTCTATTTTGTCCCAGGAAACGGCCCGGTTGAATACCAGTGCTCATCAGACGGGTCAAATTTCACAGGAAGTGACCACAGCTTTCCAAGAAATTGCCCAGGGAGTGGAATCACAGGCAGCGAGTGTGGCGGATATCAGCGACTCGATGCAGAATGTTCATCAGAATGTAGAGTCTGTGTGTCAGTCAACTGAAGAGATGCGGAATCTGTCTGCTCATACAACGGACACTACCCGGCAAGGAAAAGAGCGGATGCATCATTTGTCTAAAGATGTCAGCCATTTATTGCACGTGATGAATCAAACGGTGGAATCTATGGAACATCTTCGCGATAAAAATAGCAAGATCAGTGAGATATTAACTAAGATTACCGAAATCGCTGAACAAACCAATCTTCTAGCCCTTAATGCAGCCATTGAAGCGGCCCGTGCCGGTGAACATGGCCGCGGGTTTGCGGTGGTAGCAGATGAGGTGCGCAAGTTAGCCGAACTCTCTCAGCAATCTACAACTGAAATAGAGATCATTCTGCAGGATGTCAAGCAGCAAACTGAACAAGTCGCAGAGCATGTTCATCAAAGGCAATCAGCGGTTAAAAACAGTCAGCATGTAGCCCAATCGGTGGAAGAACTGTTCTCTTCCATTGGTACCAATGCAGCCGACGTAATGGCACAAGCAAGAGAAGTAGAAGCAAGAGTGGAACAATTACGGAAAGCTTCAGAGCAAGTGATGAACGAAATGGCCAATGTGTCCAGCATCACTCAGGAGACGAGCGCTTCGATTGAAGAAGTTCTGGTCAGCATTGAAACACAGAACGACCGTATTAAAGAGATTGCTGACAGTATCAAGGAGTTGGAGGGTTTAACCCAGCGTTTGAACGAACTCGCTCATCAAACTGGTTAAATGATTGGCTCCTGCTTAGCAAGTAAAAGACATATACATGATAAACAGTTAAAATAACAATAGGGACTCACGAGGATATGACACAAAGGAGCTATGAACCATGGCCAAAATCATTATGTTAGCGGGACACGCCAAGCTGCCGCAAGGGATGGCAGCCAAAAGTGTGTATGAAACACTGACCATTACAGCGGAGGTGGAGGAAAAATACGGTGTGATTATTGATGCCTCCTGTACTTTGGCCACTGCACATGCCCAAGAGTTTTTAGGGCGGCTGTTGCGTGGCTGCAGTTTGCAAGATGGTGTGGAGGAGCTGGTGGAAAGAATACAAACCTATTACCACGGCAAAGCACAGCAAGCCTTAATTGCAGCAATCAAGGATTTGCACCGTCAGTTTCATCACTATCGGGAGCGGACAGTATAAAGCATGCCGTTCCTCTCTTTCAGTTCCCTATAAGTTCAAAAAGTCGAAATTATCAGTTGACAACCGGAACAAAAGGATATAAATTAAAAATAGATCATGGATGAGAGGCTAGCCGTCTTATCTGACTCAAATTAAGGACAATCACACACGAGGCGAAAGTCTGGCGTCAATCCACTGCCCGGATTGTTCTCCCAGACTAAGGAGCCAGTTATCACCCCGAGAACATGCAATGAACCAAGGGGTATAACTGGCTTTTTGTGTTCTGTAAGAAATTGATTTGCTCATAGACTGAACATAGCGGAGGTGAGTAAATGAGCGGTGCACTAAACGGTGTCCGTGTGCTGGATTTAAGCCGGGTATTGGCCGGTCCGTTCAGCACCATGATATTAGGTGATCTGGGAGCGGAAGTCATTAAAGTGGAAGCCCCCGGTGGAAGCGATGATACCCGCGCCTGGGGACCTCCTTTCAAAGGTGGGGAGAGTGCTTATTACTTGTGCACCAACCGTAACAAAAAGGCAATCACGCTCAATTTAAAGACCGAAGAGGGCAAGGCGGTCTTAAAAAGGCTGGTTGTGGAGAGTGACGTCCTGATTCATAACTTTAAATACGGCACCATGGAAAAATGGCAATTGGGATATGAGGATCTGAAAAAATTGAACCCCCGCTTAATCTATTGTTCGATCACAGGATTTGGCAGCACAGGGCCATACAAGGAATTGGCCGGCTATGATTACATTATCCAAGCTATGAGCGGGTTGATGAGCATCACGGGCAGTGAAGAATCGGGCCCGCTGAAAGTGGGCGTGGCGATTACCGATGTGATTACCGGATTGTACGCCGTGATCGGGATTACGTCCGCCCTATACGAGAGAGAGCGTTCCGGGGAGGGGCAAAGCATCGATTTGGCCCTGTTTGATTCTGCCGTCAGCGCCCTGGTCAACGTGGCCAGCAACTATCTCATCTCTGGCCAGTTGCCCAAGTTACTGGGCAATCATCACCCTAATATTGTTCCGTACCAAACCTTTTCTACAAAAGATGGGGAGATGGTGGTGGCGGTGGGAAATGACCGGCAATTTAAAAAACTCTGCACATTAATCGGCAAAGAAGAGTGGGCTCAGGATGAGCGCTTTGCCACCAATGACCAAAGGGTTAGGCACCGTTATGAACTTGAAGCGCTTTTGTCTGAAGTGTTTAAACAAAAAACAGCAGCCGAATGGCGGGATCTGTTGAACCAAGAGGGCATTCCCTGCGGCCCAATCAACAATATGAAAGAGTTGTTCCATGACCCTCAGGTGGCAGCCCGGGAGATGGTCGTCTCGATGCAGCATCCGACCGCCGGTGATATCCGTTTGGTAGGAAGCCCGTTGAAGCTGTCCCGCACACCGGTCCAATTCCGTTGCCCGCCCCCCAGGGCAGGTGAACACACGCGGGAAGTGTTGAGAGATTTGGGCATAGCGGATCGGGAGATTGAAGCCTTGAAAGAAAAAGGCATTTTATAACATATTAAAACTTTCAGGAGGGATGGATCATGATGAATTTTGCTTTTACTGAAGAGCAAGAAATGTTGCGCAAGATGGTCCGCCAGTTTGTGGACAAGGAAATTATGCCATACATCAAAGAATGGGATGAGCAAGGCCAGTTTGATCCCAAGATTTTAAAACGTTTGGGCGAACTCAATCTGATGGGGGTTTGTATTCCGGAAAAATACGGCGGAAGCGGTATGGACTACAATTCGCTGGCGATCGTTTGTGAAGAGCTCGAGCGGGGGGATACTGCTTTCCGCACGGCTGTTTCAGTGCATACCGCCTTGAATAGCATGACCTTGTTGCAATGGGGCACTGAAGAGCAAAAGCAGAAATACCTTGTTCCGCAAGCCACAGGAGAAAAAATCGGGGCCTTTGGTTTAACAGAACCTAATGCCGGTTCGGATGTTAAGGCCATGAACTCCACCGCCGTAAGGGATGGGGATTATTACATCTTAAATGGCCAAAAAACGTGGATCTCCTTATGTGATCTTGCTGACCATTTCATCGTCTTTGCCTACACAGACAAAAGTAAAGGACACAGAGGGATTTCGGCTTTTATCGTGGAACGCACGATGCCCGGTTTCTCCTCCAAAGCGATCAAAGGTAAACTGGGGATTCGAGCCGGAAATACAGGGGAGATTTTCTTTGACAACGTCAAAGTACCCAAAGAAAATCTCTTGGGTGAAGAAGGGGAAGGATTTAAAATCGCCATGTCTGCCTTGGACAACGGCCGATTCTCTGTGGCAGCAGGTGCTTGTGGCTTGATCATGGCTTGCCTGGAAGCCAGTGTGCAATACTGCCATGAAAGAAAAACCTTTGGGAAAGAGATTGGCCAGCATCAACTTGTTAAGCAGATGATTGCCAATATGGAAGCCAAACTCCAAATGGCCAGGTTGTTGGTGTATAAAGCCGGCTGGCTTAAAAATCAAGGTATCCGCAACACCCGTGAAACATCCCTGGCCAAGTGGAAAGCGTGTGATTTTGCTTTTGAAGCAGCCAGCGATGCGGTACAGATTCACGGGGCCTACGGTTATTCCAACGAATATCCGGTGGAGCGTTACCTGCGCAATGCCAAAGCACCGGTCATCTATGAAGGAACACGGGAAATTCATACTTTGATGCAAGCTGACTATGTGCTTGGCTATCGTAAGGACAAACCGCTCAGAAAGACATTACCTGCCTGGCCGTTTGAAGAAGAAACGGTTAAAAGCCATTGATCAGCTAGATTTAATATACATGAATTGTTAATAGACATGATTTGAAGGGCAGCCTGGTTTTCCAAGCTGCCCTCGCCTGTTTAAGATGAAATGACTCTACCTGGCCAAAGAAAAGAAAGAAAACCGTTTGGTTGGTTTATGTTCATTCTCTGCTTGTAGAGAAGCTTTAAGATTGGCAACTTCACTCTCTAATTCCTCCAGTTTGTGTTCCAACTGGGAAACGGTATCGGTTAAACGCTCCAGTTCCCGGCGGTGCACTATCAGCTGCTCGTAGACCACTTCGTCAGCCTTGGTAGATACGGTTTGTTCCAGACGGTTGACTTGTTCTTGCACTTGGGCCAGCTTCTCTTTAAAGAAAGGTTCCAATGTGACAGCGGAATCAGTGTGACGCTGGTCAGTAAGCCGGGAGTTGGCAGTGGCAGTTGTGACGCAGGCAGGGCGAAGAGATTGCTTTGTTTCCATGTTTCGATCGGGCTTTTCTGATAATTCGATCTTCTCCATTGGCACCCCGGCCTTTAGTTGGTCCTTAATCTTCTCCAGCAGTTTAATATGCTGCTCTTCAAAGGTGTAATGTCCCTGAGCATTGGTTTGATAAGGCACATTGAAATTGCGCACCCAGCGCTGGATGGTGCGGGAGCTGACACCTAACCTTTTAGCCACTTCTTTCGTTTTGAAAGCTTTTCCCATCCCCATTCCCCCTCGTTAAAATTTGTGTATATATATTCGAGGGAAAAAGGCTAGTCCCTGCCTGCTTGACAAAGGTAGTGCCTATTCAGCAAAAGAAGTGTTTTTTCAACGATTTTTAACATAACTCTGACTCGGTCTCATAGGCCATGGCAGGCGTGTCGCTGGCCGGCTTCCACACCACCGTATTGCCGGCAACGAGGGCGGGGAACATTTTCCATGCGGCAATGGCGAGGGGAAAATTCCAGTGCGGGTCAGGTGCTCTTTTCGTTCCTTCAGCAACTGCCCAATCGCATATAATAACTCCCCTTGCTCCGGGGCAGGGACCAAACGCCAACTTTTCTGGGCTTCTTTTGCGGCTTTGACAGTGGCATGCACATCTTTGGTTGTTGATTGCACCACCCGCCCCAATACGTCTCCGGTGGCCGGATTGACGTTATCCACTATTGAGCATTGTCCGGCATGAAGATAATAATCAGAAATAAACAAGCAAGCCGGCCGGCAATAAAAGCCGACCGGCAGAAGAGGAAATTTTCAGCATGAAGAATCGGTTTGTTTGGGAACTGGGAGTCCAAACAAAGGCCGCAGATAAAGGGCCACATATGTGCCTGCCAAAGCCATCACTGCCCATACCCAGCCGTGCACACTGAACGAGGCGATGCCGCTGAAATAAGCACCAACGTTACAGCCAAAGGCTAAGCGGGCACCGTAACCCATAAGCAGGCCACCAATAATGGAGGCAGCGGCTGTTTTGAGGGAGAACTTTTTCAAAACGAACAAGCCGCCTGCGGCAGAAGCAAGGAAAGCACCGGTGATCACACCGAAGTTAAGCACGCTGGTGCTATCCAGGAAAACGGATTGATATAAGCTCTCGGCTCTCGGTCCTTGCCAGTAAACCCACTGGGTCACATCAATTCCCAGGGCCATGGCGGCCTTTGAGCCCCACAAAGCGAAGGCCGAGGTCACACCCCAGGGCTGTCCTCTCACCAACAGAGTCAAGGCGTTCAGGGCCGCTAACATCAAGGCCCCTACCCATAAGGGCCAAGCTCCACGGATAATGCGTGCCCAGCCTTGGGTAGTGGGCAAGGGAGCCATTTTGGGCGGATTTTTCTTCCTCTCGATATACAAAGTCAGCGCAATAATGCTGCCAAAAATGGCCATTTGAATCAGCCATCCGCCTAAATAGCCAAGAGGCGTGATTTCCGCTAGTGAAATGGGTGGCAAAGAGGGCATCTGGTTCACCCAGAAATCAAAATGGGCAGCACCAATCACAGAACCAACAATGAAAGCCAGTAAGGTTAAGAACATGGATGAACGGCCGCCACCGACGGCATACAAAGTTCCTGACGCTCATCCGCTGCCCAGCTGCATACCGATGCCAAACAGGAAAGCCCCTACCAAAACACTGACGCCAATCGGGGACACAAACCCTGTTGGTTCTGTCCCGAACAGGCCTGCACCCATGGAGAAAATAAGGGCAAACAGCGTGCTTGCCGCGGCCAACATCAGCATATGGGCTCTTAACGCTTCCCCGTTGCCAACAGCCATGAACCGGCGGAAAGCGGAAGTAAAGCCAAACCGGGCATGAAAAAGGGTAAACCCGAGCAGAAGTCCGATCCATAACAGGACTGCCATTTGCAGATCAGCAATCTGATAAGTCATATAGGTTAATACTAACGCTCCGGCCAACCCAAGGGCAACCAGTGTTGTCTGACTGGAAGGCAAAGCAGGGGCTTCCAATCTGACTCGTGTTTGTCCTTGCTGCGGAGAAGTTGCAGGTTGCATTTCTAGTATTCACCCCTAATTCTTATTACTTTAGTGTGTTTTATATGAATTTATTGTAGTTTATTCAGCTTATACTGTAAAGCCCCTTTGGGTTGAAAAAATAGGTAAACCAACCCCAGTGTGAAAGAAGATATTCTAATATTCCGCTCAGTTCCTTTATAATAAAAGATAGATTGTTTGTATTTTTTAAATTAAAAATATATTGCGGAGGGAGCGTCAGGATTAATGAGCACATTCCGGGCACTTGTGGTCAACAAAACAGATGAATCTTTTACAGTGGGAATTGAAACATTGTCCCTGGATGACCTTCCTGAAGGGGAGGTTACCATACGTGTCGCCTATTCCAGTGTGAACTATAAGGATGGGCTGGCTGTCATTCCCAATGGTAAAATTTTGACCCGTTATCCCATGATTCCGGGCATTGACTTGGCGGGGACGGTGGTCCGGTCCACAGACCCCCGTTTTAAAGAGGGGGATGAGGTCATTGCCACCAGTTATGACATCGGTGTCTCCCATGAAGGGGGCTTCAGCGAATATGCACGGGTTAAAGCGGACTGGGTGGTCCCTCTGCCAGAAGGCCTAACGTTGAAGGAAGCGATGGTTTTGGGAACGGCTGGGCTTACGGCAGCTCTTTCTGTACATGAGCTCGAAGCGCATGGCATCACCCCCGATAAAGGTCCTGTGTTGGTGACTGGCGCCACCGGTGGAGTGGGCAGCCTGGCTGTGGCCATGCTGGCTAAGCGGGGTTATCATGTGGTGGCCAGTACTGGTAAAGAGACGGAACATGGTTATTTGCATCAACTTGGAGCAAGGGAAATTATTCACCGCCAGGAGTTAACACCTGAAAAGATTCGCCCCCTTGATAAGCGCCGTTGGGCCGGGGCAGTTGATCCTGTCGGCGGAAAAACACTGGCTTATGTGCTTAGCACAATGGATCATGGAGGAGCAGTTGCTGTCAGTGGGTTGACAGGCGGAACGGAGGTCAACACAACGGTTTTTCCCTTTATTCTGAGAGGCGTCAAACTGTTAGGAATTGATTCAGCTTATTGCCCCATGGCGTTGCGCCGGACCATTTGGAAGCGTCTGGCCAGTGATCTGAAACCGGATCACTTGGCTGACATCACAGAAGAGATCACTTTAGACCAGCTTCCGGAAACCTTGGACCTCATTTTGCAAGGAAAGTTGCGCGGACGTAAGGTGGTTAATCTGCAATAGAAGCAGTAACCGTCCATTGTACAAGATGGGGATCACATGGATTGACTGGGGCATGCCAGCTTAACCCCGCAGGCGGCAGGTTCACTCTGGCCACGATGTTGATCCCTGCAGCTATTATTTACACCGCCCATACTTGTGCCTTCAGCCGCGTTATATATCGTTTCTTTGTTCCTGTTAATATGGCACAGCTGTGGTGATTGAATAAGGGTGTTGATCAGATGTATCGCGTGTTAATCATTGAAGATGACGACAAAATCCGGGACCTGCTTGCTTCATATCTTCATAAGTATGACTTTAACGTAAGTGTTGTGGAAGATTTCCGGCACATTAAAGAGACTGTTCAGCAACTGTCCCCCGATCTGATTTTGTTGGATATTAACCTTCCCTATTACGATGGCTTTTACTGGTGCCGCATTATCCGCACTTTCTCTTTGGTCCCGGTTATTTTTATTACGGCCAGAGCAGGGGAGATGGACCAAGTCTTGGCGCTTGAAAATGGAGGCGACGATTATATTACCAAACCTTTTCACCTGGATGTGGTGATGGCCAAAATTAAAAGTGTGTTGAGGAGAACGTACGGAGAATATAACGCACATCTGCAAACTCGTCGTGTTCTCCGGGTTCAGGATCTTACCCTTCATCTGGACAAACATCAACTGGAGTGGAAAGGGAAAAAGGTTGATTTAACACATAATGAGGCTATACTCTTACAAATGCTCTTGGAACAATATGATTCAATTGTTTCCAGGGAGAGGTTACTCACCGCATTGTGGGATGACGAAACATTTGTGGACGACAATACCTTAACGGTCAATGTGACACGGGTACGCAAGAAGCTGAGGGAGCTTGGTGTTCCAGAAGCCATTCAGACTCACCGTGGCAAAGGGTACCGCTTCACTCTCCAGCAGGAGCACCGGGGGGAAGAACATGTATAACAGCAAACACTTGAAAGATCTAGGATTATTTATAAAAGACCGCTGGTTGCTGATTTTGGCCTTTTTTCTCCAACTTGTGCTGGTGGTTGTTACCGTTCAACTTGAATTGGTGTTACAATCTGCTGCCCTTCCCCTCTCTGCCATCGTTTACCTTGTCCTGCTCTCCTTGGTTATTCTGACAATCGCTTTGACCTGTGAGTATCTCAGGCAAGCGCCGTTCCGTCGCCGTTTGCAACAAGCCTTAGACCACCCTGTATCAGTTGAGGAAGCATTGGTGCTTTCCGGGAGCGTCTCTTCTGAACAGCAAGCCATGGAACGGCTGTCCAAACAGTGTTACCGCCGCTATGTTCAGCAGCTTGAAAGCATCAAGGAACGGCATGAACAGCATCTGACCTTTATTAAACAATGGGTACATCACATGAAAACACCGTTGAGTGTCCTGCATTTAACATTTGAAGCAATTGAAAAGGGACATCAGCACTTCTCTGACGAACTGCTGCGAAACGTACAAGAAGAATTGGAACGGCTGTCGGAAGGGCTACATATGATGCTCCATACGGCCCGGTTGGGTCAATTTGAAGTCGATGTGCATATTCGGCAGGTGGATCTGGAACAAATGGTCAAGGAGGAAATCAACAGCTTAAAAAATACCTTTATTCGCTCTCAGGTCTATCCAAAACTGGAAACAACTGCTGAACAGCTGTATGTGGAGAGCGACCAAAAATGGCTGTCATTTGTGATCAGGCAAATTTTAACCAATGCCATAAAATACTCATACCAAGATCACCCCACAACCGTCACGTGCCGTCTGGAAAAGAAAAGAGACCTGATTCAACTCACGATAGCTGATGAAGGGATCGGCATACCGCCCCAGGATTTAAAACGGGTCTTTCAGCCTTTTTTTACCGGTGAAAACGGGCGAAAAAGGAAATCATCCACCGGGATGGGTTTGTATCTGGTCAAACAAGTGTGTGACCGCTTGGGACATGGGGTAACGATTCATTCCGTGGAAGGACAGGGGACTAAGGTGACAATTTCATTCAAGGTCTTATCCATTTATAAGGATGTCAGGTGACAAAAATGTAAGGTTGAGGGTCAAATTTGAAAGGAAAATCGAACGCTCTGCCAATCTCCGGCGATTATAATGGAGACGTAAACAGGGAAAGGAATTTGGACAGATGAAGGAGTGGCAGTCATGCTTGTTCTTAAAGCAGAGCGTTTAACCAAAGTATATGGCGGAGGAAAGTCGTCTGTCTTACACAAAGCGCTGAACAATTTCAGCCTGGAGGTGGAAAAAGGGGAATTTATCGGCGTCATGGGGCCATCAGGAAGTGGAAAAACGACGTTGCTTAATATCTTAGCCACCCTCGATGAGCCAACCTCCGGAGAGATTGAAATCAACGGAACCAATATCAAGGCGATCAAACGACATCAACTGGCAATCTTCCGGCGGCGTGAATTGGGCTTTATTTTTCAGGACTATAATTTGCTGGACACCTTAACGGTTAAAGAAAACATTATTTTGCCCTTGGTGCTGGATGGGATCAAACAAAATGAAATGGAGCGGCGGGTTGAAGACATTGCCAGGTTTCTGGGAATCGAAGGGATTTTGGACAAACGGCCATACGAGGTGTCCGGAGGGCAACAGCAGCGGGCTGCCGTGGCCAGGGCCATTATTCACCAGCCTTCCGTTATCTTGGCCGATGAACCAACCGGAAACTTGGACTCTAAATCCTCCAAACAGGTGATGGAAGCTCTGCAAGCGCTCAATGCAGAGAGACGAGCGACGATCATGATGGTGACACATGATCCGTTTGCGGCCAGCTACTGTCAGCGGATCGTTTTTATCAAGGACGGGGAGATGTTTGCAGAATTGCATCGGGGCAGCAACCGCCAGGTCTTTTTCCAGCAGATTATGGATACCTCCAGCGCCTTGGGGGGTGAGTCATCATGACCTTCAGGCACATCGCCCTGAAAAATGTGTGGGGGAATTGGCGGTCGTACACCGCATATGTGCTGAGTGGTATCGTCATGGTGTGCATCTTTTATATGTTTGCTGCCTTTGTGTTTCATCCGGACGTGCTGAACGGGAATATCAGGGGCGCACAGTATGTTCAACAAGGATTGGAGGCCGCTCAATATATTATTGTTGCTTTTGCTTTAACGTTTTTGCTTTATTCCCAGGCTCATTTTCTGCGCGCCAGAACTCAGGAGTTCGGGATTTATGCCCTGTTTGGCATGACACCTGGTCAGTTGGCCCGCTTGATGGTGTATGAGCAAGTCCTTCTGTCGCTCGTTATCATCAGCTTTGGGACACTGTCCGGTGTTTTGTTCTCCAAATTGTTTTTTCTGGTCTTAAGTGTTTTTCTTGAAGTGGAACCGCCCATCGCCTTCAGGCTGGTTCCCCGGGCCTTACTGATAACGGTAGGCGGCTTCTTCTTGCTGTATCAAGTGGTCAATCTCTATACCGCCTATCGTGTGTTGAGGCTGAACATTATTGAGCAGTTGAAAGAAAGCCGCAAACCGCGTCTCTATCCTGCTTTGTCCCGATGGAAGACAGCAATTGGCCTGTTGTGTCTTGGTGGGGGTTATGGCTTAGCTTACAGAGCCGATGCATTGACAATGATCCCTTGGTTTGTTCCTATTGTTGGCTTAGTGGTCATAGGGACGTTTCTCTTGTTTAGCCAGGGTAGCGTCTTTATTCTGGATAAATTGAAACGAAGTCCTGTTGTGTATGCGAAAGGAACCTGGTTGCTTACTTTATCCCAGCTTATTTACAGGATGAAAGACAATGCCCGCATGCTCGCTATAACCTCTGTTTTGATGACCGTAGTTTTGTCCGCCTCAGGAACATTGATCGTTTTTTATTTTAATCTCAAAGAAGAGATTGTCGATCATAATCCGCAAACGATTACCGTATATGAACGGGGACTTCATTCCAGCGAAGTGGTAGACCGTGAAGCTTTGAAACGGGTTTTGCTTGAACATGGAGCAATCATAGACAGAGAAGAAGTGATGGTTGGTATTCCTGTTCCTTTTGATTTTCCTGGTTTGCCTGAGCGGACAGGAATGATTGTGTCCAACAGTGCTTACAATGAGCATACCCATAAAATGAAAGATATTGATGAAATCACCATTGAACAGGGTCATGTTGCTTTTGTCTATCCTTATCAAGAAGTGCAAATGAAAATGGTGAACGAGGGAGAAACTTATACATTTGATATTGGCAACCAAACGGTTGAACTGGTGATGGCTGATCAGTTGTTTGGAGCTGTCACGACGCCCAAGTATGCGGCCACTTTTCTATTTGTTGTCCATGATGAGGATTTTGAACAGCTTCGCCGCTTGGTCAACGACGACGAACTGTTTGTTGTTTACGGATATGAGTTGGCCAATTGGGAAGAGAGTTTGGAAGCGGTTAAAGCAGCGGAAGCGTTGGTGGAAGAAGACAAAGACAACTATTTTAGCCAGCGCGTGGAATCCTATGTTAACATGAAAGCATCCAGTATGTTGACCTTGTTTATTGGCTCGTTTATCAGTGTTTTGTTCTTTATTGCCACACTCAGCATTTTATACTTTAAGCTGTTTACAGAGTATCAGCATGATCAGCAACATTATGAGCAGTTGCGGAGGATTGGTTTAAGCGACCAGGATTTTAACCGGATAACCGCTCTACAAATGATCGTCATCTTTTTCCTTCCCTTTGCCGTGGGTGTGCTGCATGCTCTTTTTGCTTTCAAAACATTAAGCAATGTGCTGGCATCTAATGTTTATATAGGCTTAATGTGGGTGGTAGCCGGTTTTCTAGTGTTTCAGATCATTTACTTTTTCTTGGCTAGACGTCTCTACCGGTATCAACTGGCCAGACATTGAGATCATAGACTGAGGTACTGTTATTGTAAAGAAGATTAGAAACGCTAAGGAATCAGGAGAAAAAGAGGGATACCGATGATCAAAGGCATTAATCATCTTACTTTTTCCGTTTCCGATTTGGAGAAGTCTGTTCAATTTTATCAGGAGGTGTTTGGGGCAAAGCTGCTCGTAAAAGGCAGACGAAGATGGCCATAAATTTGAATTTCACACCGGCACATTACAGGACAGATTGAACTATTATCGTGCAGAAAAGCCTCATATGATTTTCTATGATTAGAGGCAGGAACCGATGACCAGACTGAAGGGTAGACAGCTCCGAATTGAAAGAGAAGGATGTGAATGTATGGGAACAGACAAGCACCGCATCCGTCAAATGGTGTGGGACAAAATGGAGCAGGAGAAAGTGGGCCGTTTTCCTTTTCCACTCCAACATCGCATTCCCAACTTTAAAGGGGCGGAACAGGCTGCCCATCATCTGACCCAACTGCCTGTCTACAAGCAGGCCAAGGCGGTGAAGGTGAATCCGGATGCACCCCAATTGCCGCTCAGGACTCAAGTTTTGATCGACGGCAAAACGTTGCTCGTTCCCACCCCGCGGCTCAAAGCAGGATTTATCCAAATAAAACCTGAATGGGTACCAAAAGGAGAAGAACGAAAAGCAGCCAGTTTAAGCCATATGCAATCCTATGGCCGGGAGCTGCCTTTGTCTGAACTGCCCAGCATTGACTTGGTTGTGGTAGGCTCTGTGGCGGTGAACCGTGACGGGCGCCGTGTAGGCAAGGGGGAAGGCTATGCAGACCGGGAATATGCCATTTTGCGGGAACTGGGGCACCCTCCTGTTCCGGTGATGACAACGGTTCATTCTATCCAAGTGGTTGAAGACAGCATTCCAATTGATTCTTACGATCTTACGGTGGATTTCATTGTTACTGAGCAAGGCGTTTTAGAGACTAACTCTCCTTATCCCAAGCCTGAAGGCATCGACTGGGAACGGGTGACCGAAGAGGAGAAGCAAGAGATGCCCGTGCTAGAAGAGGTGTGGAAGTTACAGCAGGACAAGAAACATCGGATCTAACATCAAAGCAGTAACCAAGAAAAGTTTTTTCAACATTTGTATACCTCCTTTTGATTTCAAACCGGCACAACCTTACCGGCGTGTAGTTTGTATTATAGGGGGCGTTTATGATCAATTTTTAAGCGGTCTGTGAACGGATTGTGATTAATGTGAGAAAAAAATTTGATCCTTACCGGTGCAGTAATCAAAATTTCATTGTAAAATAGGAAAAAAGGGTTACGAGACTCCCTTTGGTCATTATCCGTCTAAGTTAATGACTTCAAGATTAAGGGAGAGGAAAGCATGTTTGACATAGGCAGAGTATTTTTTATTATCCTCGCAGGAAGCGGCCTGCTGATTATTTCTTACCTTTCCGGTCTGGGGTTGCACACGGTTGCTGAATTCATAGGAATAAGCTTGAATGGCAGCACTGTTTCCATTGTGGTCCATGGATTGCTGATCAATCTTGTGCTCTTGCCAACTATATTCCATCTTAACCGGAGGGTCATCAATAAGAAGATTGAAACGATATTTCCCCTTGAGTCGTTTCATAAACTAAGTAAAAACGATAAGTTGTTCATCGCCGGTCTCTTACACAAACAATATAAAAAGCTCAATCAACACATTTACAAGCTGCTGAAAGAGGAGAAGGGGCGAGGTAGCCCTGTCGGCCGTAAAGAACTCTCTTTTCTTTTTAACCGGCGGGATTTGTCCAGATATTTCTGTAACAAAATTGCCAATGAAAAGGAATTAAGCCGGCCTGATCTTGAGATTTTAAACCTGTTATTCGATCCTGATCACCAAGTGAAGTTTGAAGTGATCCATCTCAGCAGGCTGCATGTGGAGTATCGGAACAAACCTGAAGAAAAATTAGAGAAGATCAATGAACTAAAGGCATTGGGGTATAAGTTTTTAGATGGATTTGGGTTCATAAAAGTGCACTATAAAAATTAATCATTTGTCAAACAAAACAAAAGGGCGGATATATGTGTTATTAACGTAAAGCTTGGCTTGGCCAGGCTTTACTTGTTAGTGTGTCTTTATGTAAAACCTTTATACCAAAAAAGAAAGGAAAGAAAACATGGAGCATTTAATTAATGCCAGAGTGAGAAATATTCAAATCTCAGGCATCCGTCAGTTTTTTAACAAAGTGGCTCAATACCCGGATGCCATTCAGCTGACCATTGGGCAGCCAGACTTTTCCACCCCCGAACATATTAAACGGGCTGGCCAGCAAGCAATTGAAGCTAATCAAACCAGTTATACAGCCAATGCCGGCTTACCCCAGCTGCGGGAAGCGGCGGCACGGTTTGTGGAAGAAAAATATGGTCTAAGCTATGATCCGGCCACAGAAGTGGTGACGACCATTGGTGCCAGTCAGGCCATCGACATCACACTCAGGACCATTTTGGAGCCGGGGACGGAGGTTATTTTGCCCGGACCGGTTTATCCGGCCTATGAACCTCTCATTCGCTTGTGTGGAGCAGAACCTGTTTATGTAGATACGAGAGACACACAGTTTAAAATCCGGGCAGAGCGTTTGGAGGACAAACTGACCGAACGGACGCGCTGTGTAATTTTGCCCTATCCCTCTAATCCGACAGGTTGTGTCCTGGATGCCTCTGAAGTAAAAGCGATTGCTGAAGTGTTGCAAGAGCGGGATGTGTTTGTGCTCTCGGACGAAATCTACAGCGAATTAACTTATGATCAGCCCCATGTTTCCATTGCTTCTATTCCAGGGATGCGGGAAAAAACCATTGTGATCAACGGCCTGTCCAAATCCCATGCCATGACCGGCTGGCGGATTGGCTTTGCCTTTGCTCCCGCCTATCTGACTCAGCATATGTTGAAAGTTCACCAATACAATGTGAGTTGTGCCAGTTCCATCTCTCAACACGCGGCCGTTGAAGCTTTGACCAATGGTAAAAATGACGCCCATGTGATGCGTGAAGCATATCGCCGCCGCCGGGATTATGTCTATAACCGGCTGGTTCAGATGGGGATGGATGTAATTAAACCTGAAGGAGCCTTTTATTTGTTCCCGTCCATTAAAAAATACGGGTTGTCTTCGTCTGAATTTGCTCTGAAACTGCTAGAGCAACAGCAGCTGGCCGTGGTTCCGGGGGATGCGTTTTCTGCCTACGGGGAAGGGTTTATCCGTCTTTCCTATGCCTACGGGATGGATGTTTTGGAAGAAGGTTGCAGGCGTCTGGAGCAATTTGTGTCCAGCCTGTCATAAGAAAGACGGGAATTCCACGAAATGGGAGAGGGAACTGAAGAGATGCCTTATGATGATCAAATGTTTGACTATATCGTCAACAACGTGGCCGATTTTCTGTCCTACGTGGATCTCAATTCTGACCCTGATCAGTGACGAAGAGTACAACAGAGGCCTGGAGCAGATGAAAGCAGAGATTGAACGGGATCCTGAGGCCACTTATGTCCAAGAGTTCGCTGAACTGGAATGTTTGGCGGTCAAAGCATGAGGGAATAGTTTAATCACCTGTTGAAGATACTTTAGGGAGAAAAGAAGGAGGAAGCACAAGCATGACAGATAAGCAATACAAGTTAGCCACTTTTGCTGGAGGCTGTTTCTGGTGCATGGTTCCCCCGTTTGAGGAGCAAGAAGGAGTGATCCGCATTGTCTCCGGCTATACTGGCGGTCATAAACCGCACCCCACCTATGAGGAAGTGTGTGCGGGCACAACGGGTCATTATGAAGCGGTCCAAATCACCTATGATCCAGAACGCATCACCTACGATCAACTGTTAGATATCTTTTGGCGACAAATCGATCCGACTGACCCTGGAGGCCAATTTTATGACCGGGGCGACTCATACCGTACGGCTATCTTTTACCATGACGAAGAGCAACGGCAGAAAGCAGAGGTCTCCAAGCAGGCACTAGAGGAGAGCGGCATTTTTGATAAACCGATCGTGACTCAAATTCTCCCTGCTTCTCCTTTTTATCCAGCGGAGGAGTACCATCAAGATTATCACAAGAAAAACCCCTTCCGCTACAAGCTGTACCGCCTTGGCTCAGGCCGGGACGAGTTTATAAAGAAACATTGGCAAAAGGACGGAAACTAGGCGCTAGTCCACCCTGCTCTAAAAGTGATAAGGAGATCCATGGTTTGTTCATACAGATCTTCTCCTATCAATCGTTTTTGACCGGTTAATAATATTAAGGCACGGAAGATGCTGAGAACGAGCTTTCGTTAGATTTTGTAAGACATGATTGTGTTTCAGCAATGCCTCGTGAATAGCGGCCTCTTCTTGCTCAACAATGGCAAAATACAGTTCTTCTTATACAGATGACTGTCTAAGAAACAGAGAAGCAGAAAGGGTGCACTTTATGGGCTATACCATTCAAGCGATGACAAGTGAACATTGGGAACAGGTCCGGGATATATACTTAGAGGGGATTAAGACAGGGATGGCCACGTTTGAGACGGAGGCTCCCTCATGGTACGCATGGGATCAATCCCATCTTCGGCATTGCCGGCTGGTGGCCAAAGACGGGGAGGCTGTCCTGGGGTGGGTAGCCTTGAGTCCAGTATCAGGGCGTTGTGTGTATGCCGGGGTCGCTGAGGTCAGCATCTATATTGGGCAAAGGTACCGTGGCAGGGGAGTAGGGGCAGCATTGTTACATGCATTGATTAAAGAATCTGAAGATAACGGCATTTGGACTTTGCAATCCGGCATTTTTCCGGAGAATCAGTCCAGCCTTGCCTTACATAGAAAGTGTGGGTTTAGAGAAGTGGGGAGACGGGAACGGATCGGACAACTGAATGGAGTGTGGAAAGACATTATTCTGATGGAGCGGCGCAGTTCAGTGGTAGGAGTTTAGTTGTGATTAGACACATATTTGGTCTTGGCCAGTTTGGGGATAGGGATCATGAAAAATAAGGTCATTACTTGTTTCTAAAAATACAAAAAAATTGTTGACCTGTTCCGCCTGGATTAATCGGGGAGAGAAACAAAGGATCAATCAGTTTGTCTATAATGTTCTTGGTTAAGATGTTTTTAAGGAACCGGAAGTTTTGGAGCGTTGTCCCTTTGTGCCCATTCACTCGCATGCCCCCTTCCCGTTGAAGGTAAAGCATTCCGTGAAATCTATCAGGAGCACGGGGTGGATCTGCCGCTTGAACAATATGTTCAGTGTGTCGGCACCACATTTGCGCATTTTGATCCCTATGACTATCTGGAAGAGTGCCTGCAAAAACCTGTAGACCGCACTGCATTGAGTGAAAAGTTAAAGCAAAAACACCGTGTTTTAACTTACCTCCGACAGAAGTCTCCCACTTCTAAGCGAAGCGAAAGTGGGAGATGAATGTCGGTTTGATGTAGCCTCAATATGATGAGTGTGGTAAAATAAAATCAAACAAACGTTCGTGTTGTGGCAGGTGATGCGGATATGGCCAACAAAGCCTACAAATTCCGTCTGTATCCAACAAAAGAACAGGAACAACTGCTCGCCAAAACGTTCGGTTGCGTCCGCTTCGTCTATAACAAAATGCTTGAGGAACGCATACAAATTTATGAAAAGTTCAAAGACGACAAAGAAGCTTTGAAACAGCACAAATTTCCCACTCCGGCCAAGTACAAACGGGATTTTCCGTGGCTCAAAGAAGTCGATAGNCGTACACGACAAATGTGGTCAACGGAAACATTAAGCTTGCCGATGGCTATATCAAGTTACCCAAACTGAAATGGGTCAAATTGAAGCAACATCGGCAGATTCCTGTTCACCACATTATCAAGGCTTGTACGATCACGAAAACAAAAACAGGAAAATACTTCATCTCCATCCTGACAGAATACGAGCACCAACCGGTGCCAAAAGAAATAGAAAACGTTGTTGGGCTCGATTTTTCCATGAATACGCTGTATGTCGATAGCGAGGGTGAGAGAGCCAATTATCCTCGATTCTATCGGCAAGCCTTGGAAAAACTGGCCCGAGCTCAACGGGTGCTGTCACGCCGTAGGAAAGGTTCCAACCGTTGGCACAAACAGCGGCGGAAAGTCGCCCAGTTGCACGAAAAGATTGCCAACCAACGTCAGGATTTTCTGCATCAGGCTGCACGACAATTGGCCAACCGGTATGATGCGGTGGTGATTGAAGACCTCAACATGAAAGGGATGGCTCAAGCCCTCCATTTCGGTCAAAGCGTCCACGACAACGGTTGGGGCCTGTTCACTACTTTCCTTCAGTACAAGTTAGAAGAACAGGGAAAGAAGCTGATCAAAATTGACAAATGGTTCCCCTCATCCAAAACGTGTTCATGTTGTGGTCGAGTGAAGGTGTCTCTATCGCTTTCCGAACGTCTGTTTTGTTGTGAATGCGGTTTTGTGGCAGACAGAGACACCAATGCCGCCATCAATATCAAAAAGGAAGGTCTGAAACAGTTAGGGACTGCCTGACTGGATCTCGAACCGTGGGGCACACGGGGATCGCTCGGTCAACTTCCCATCATGAGATGGGATTACCCGAGAAGCCCCCACCTCTAAGCGTCAGCGTAGGTGGTGGGAGTATGTCACTGGAACACGAAACGTTACGTCCGGGGGTGCTAGCTTATTTACAAGAAGCGAAACAGCTGGGATTGAAAGTGGGGTTGGCTTCCAGCTCCAGTCATCAATGGGTGATGGAGCACCTTGAACAGCCAAATCAGCGGGACTGTATTGCGTCATTGTGCCTAATCCGACGACAGCGGCTTTGCCCTTTGAAGGGTTTGACTTACGTCTTCAGTCCATGGAAGAACTCAGTTTGCAGGAAGTGATTAACCGTATATTGTCAAGTCAAAGGAAGTCGTCTGCTGGGGGTAGAACAAATGCAAGGTGATCAGACCGTCGGGGTTACACCATGGGTCAGAGCATATCTGGATGTGTTAGGACTTCCCCTTAAGTCTCCTTCACTGTCCTACTTAAACGAGATTTGCCGTGCCCACTTAACTACATTTCCTTTTGAGAACATTAGTAAGCTTTTCCTTTACCGTGACAGAGAGAAACACGTGAATCCCATTCTCATGCTAGAGTCCTTTATTCAAGGGCACCAACAGTTTCAGTTTGGAGGCACCTGTTTTACGCTCAATGCCAACCTGTTGCTCTTGTTAAGGGAATTGGGTTTTCGCTGTTACCATGTCATGTTGAGCCAGGAACATATGGCCATTGTGGTGGTCTTTGAAGATGAAAAGAAGGTGTACGTGGACTGCGGAGCCGCTGCTCCGTTTTTTGAACCTATTCCCCTTGATGGAAAGGCATATACGGTCCGTTTCGGCCCGGAAGAGATTCGTCTGCAACCCCTGAGCAATACTGAAGATGTTTATATTTATGAACGGTTTTATAAAAGAAAACAGAATGGTAAAGTATGGCGGTTTGATGCTAACCAAAAGTATGAACTGTCAGACTTTGTACCCTTAATCGCCCAATCAAACCAGCCGGGAGCCCCCTTTATGTCTATCTTGCGTTGTCAGTTATGGCAATTAGACAAAAACAGAAGTGTCTCTTTGTTAAATCATGTGTTAACCATTCGTCATGCACATGGCCAGGAGGAGAAACTTGTTTTGCATTCCATAGAGGAAATAGAAGAAGTGTTACAGAATGATTTTGCTTTAGGCCGCCTGCCTGTACGGGAAAGCATTCAGGTCTTAAAGGAGTTAGGCATCGATATTTTCAGGAAATAAGCAAGAAACTGGAAACCACGGCTGAAATCTTAGAAAATAAAGAGAATGACAACACTTAAATTGGGGGAGAGAAGATGATCGAGTTACGCCATTTTGAACCGGCAGATTTTGACCAGCTGATTTCCTGGGTACCCACTCCTGAATTTCTGCTCCAATGGGGCGGGCCTGAATTCCGGTTTCCATTGGACAACGAACAGCTGGAGCGGTATATAGCTGGCGCTAACCGGGATGGGGCTGAGCGTCTGATTTATAAAGTGGTACACACCGAAACCCAAAAAGTGATTGGCCATATTTCACTGGGTAAAATTGACAGGGAGCATAGATCCGCCAGAATAGGGAAAGTGCTGGTCGGTGAACCCGCTATGCGCGGTCAAGGGATAGGAGAACAGATGGTAATTAGGAGTGAACATTGACTGATAAGGTAAAGGAGTTGATTCAATTGCTTCATCATGCCAATGTAACTCGGGAAGAGATTAAGGAGATTTTAACCAAGTACAAACGGATTGCTGTTGTGGGTCTGTCTGATAATCCCCACCGCACAAGTTACCAGGTAGCGGAGTATATGCAACAGGCGGGATACGAGATTATTCCGGTTAACCCTATGATTACTGAGTCATTAGGGCAAAAGGCTTATCCATCATTGAAGGATGTCCCCGGAAAGATCGATATTGTCAATGTGTTTCGGCACAGTGAGGATACAGTGGAACCAGCCAAAGAAGCAGTGGAGATTGGGGCGAAAGTGCTGTGGTTGCAGCTGGGTATTGTTAATGAAGAAGCATTTCGCATCGCCAGTGAAGCCGGGCTTAAAGTGATTATGGACCGGTGTATTAAAGTGGAACACGCCCTTTTAACTGGGAGCCGATAAATTGAGATTGTACCGCGATTTTTGCCACGTTTCTCACCTCCGTTCATTATACAGGCGTCTGTAAAGGATACAGGCGTCTGTAAAGGCTGACATAGCAGGTTTCCTTAATCGGTCGCTAAAGATTATGCACTTGGTGTTAATCTTAATATGCCCCAAACAAAAAGTGTGCTCTAGTCATGAGCACACCCACAACGTAACTAAAATGTGTACGTCCAAAATTCCTCGCGCTGGACCCAGCGCATGGCCTCAGGCTCTTCCGCTGCGATCTTTTGTTCCAACTCTTTCATCATCTCTTTTGTTTGGGATTGGTGGGCCTTCATGGCTGCGATCTTCTTATCTGCAACAGTGCTAATATCAATCACCACATCAGGTTTCCCGAGTGCTTCAAATCGCTGGGGCGAAATAGCCCTGCAGTATACAGTTGGACGGATTTCCTCAGGCATGCGGGCCACCGCTTCAACCGCGGCATAAGCCAGTGCATCATGGTCAGGGTGAATGGCATGTCCCGGGTAGAAAGTGATGACTAAAGAGGGGTGGATCTCGCTTAGAAGGTCTCCGATTTGGCTGATTAACCATTCCTCATCTTCAAATTCGAGGGTTTTGTCCCGCAACCCCAATAATCTTAAGTCTGAAATGCCCAGGATGGCGCAGGCCCGCTCTAATTCCTGCTTACGCAATTCAGGTAATGTTTCCCGGTTGGCCAGAACCGGATGCCCCATTCTGCGCCCCATTTCTCCAAGAGTGGCACAAATATAGGTAACAGGGATGCCGTATTGGTTCAGCAGGGCAATGGTTCCGGCAGCTACAAAAGATTCGTCGTCTGGATGGGGAAAAAGGACAACCACATGGCGTTCTTCTTGCAGCTCTCTTCCGGTCAAATAAGGCCACTCCTCTCTGTAGTCTTGATCGTAAACCGTTAATAAAAACATTAGTGATCGAACGGTTCTTCACTCAATTGCAGGGCAACCGTAAGATTGCCGCTGTCATCATACCCGGCAAGAAGCAGACGCCCGCGCTGGTCAATTACAAAGTGGGTCAATCCCTCTGCATAGACCCAGCCCAGATCCATCTTTAACCCCACCCGGTAAGGGCCGCTTCCCTTGATTTTACCATGCTGATAACGGATAAGCCCGTTACGTATGAAAGCACCCGCAACAAATGGTTTTCCAGCGTGATGGGCTGCATAGGCCCCGCTGGTTGTTTCCAAATGGAGAAACAGCTCTTTCCCTTTTAGACGTTCCAAACAGGATTGAACAGCATCCGCATTAATAGGTTTCATCCCGCAATCCCCTCATGAGTGTTTTATCGTTTTTGGTTGATTTAATACCATTTTATACTTTATACAATCAATAAATCATAATCTACGAAAAACAACAATTATGCAACCATGACAACGGCTTTCAGCCCTCTATCACACAGGGTTGAAAAGTTAATCTGCTCAGCTTACAGGAACAAATCGGGGGAATATGTTATCTTATATAGAGGCGGGATATCTATGATTTCAAGCACAGGGAATAGGAGTTTGAGCATGGTTAATCAAGGCTACACACATCTGTTTGTGAGCATTACCCTGGTAGCGGCCATTGTTTTTAATCTGGTGTGGCAGCACCCTTTTTTGTGGACGTTGTTGATTATTCCGTCTGTTGCGATTGTCTACACTTATCCCAATTGGAAGGTGGCAATCTTAACCGGGATATCGCTCACTGCTTTAAAATATGGTACGGAGCTGGTCATATTCAATCGGGAATCGGCTCAAGATCGTCTTGGTTCCTTAATGTTAGTGACGGCAATCATCTGGTCTGTCATCATGACACTGACCTACCTGAGGCACTTTAATGATCCATTTAGGAAAAAGCTGGAACAGAATGAACAGCAGTTACGTACCCTCATTAACGCCATGCCCGACTTTGTCTGTTTTAAGGATGGAAAAGGACGCTGGCTTGAAGTGAATCAATTTGGCTTGGAGCTTTTCCAACTCAAAAATGTTGCTTATAAGGGGAAAAAAGATTCTGAACTGGCCGAGTGCAGCCCGTTTCAACGGGAGGCTTTGTTAAACTGCGAGGTGTCAGATGAAAAAGCGTGGCAATCTAAAAGCATCGTACACTGTGAAGAGACTTTCCCGCAGCCTGATGGACAAACAAAAACCTTTGATGTGACCAAAGTGCCTTTATTTCATCCAGATGGCCGGCGCAAGGGACTTCTGGTGATTGGCCGGGATATCACAGCAAGAAAACAGGCAGAAGCAGAGTTGAGAGAGACGAAGGAGCGGTTGCAATTACTATTGGATGTCTGCCCAGTCGGCATCGGTGTGATTGTCGATGATAAAGTAGCTTTTATCAATGATGCGGGTGTGAAACTGCTGGGTGGATGCAGCGCCGCACAGATTGTCGGTCAATCTGTCTATAACTTTGTACACCCAGATTGTTTGGACGATGTAAAAGAGGTCCGAAAAAAGGTGCTTCTAGAAGGGTATTCCAGTATCCAAATTGAACGCAAGGTGACCCGTTTAGACGGGAAAGTGATCTTTGCTGAGATTACTTCGACGCGCATCACATATAGCGGAAAGCCAGCTACCCTTATCGTGGCCAAAGATATTACCAATCGCAAGCAATCGGAGGAGTTGCTTTTAAAATCGGAAAAACTGGCTGTGGTTGGGGAACTTGCTGCATGCGTGGCCCATGAAATCAAGAATCCGTTAACGTCACTTAAGGGGTTTGTACAGCTGTTACAATCGGGGCGTGGCGGCAAAAAGGAATACTTCTCCATTATGTTGTCGGAACTGGAACGCATTAATTTAATTGTCAGCGAATTTTTGTTACTGGCTAAAAAACCCCAGGCTTTAAACTTTCAGCACAAGGATGTGCAGGTCCTGCTCGAGCATGTGACCACCCTGCTGAACACCCAAGCCATTATGAACAATGTGGAAATTGTGACCCGCATAGCAGGGGATATCCCTCCTGTCTACTGTGATGAAAACCAATTGAAGCAAGTGTTTATTAACATCCTGAAAAACGCCATTGAAGCAATGCCGGACGGCGGCCAGGTGGTTGTGGATGTTAAGCGTGACGGTCCGGATCAAATCCTGGTGCGCATCAAGGATCAAGGGTGCGGCATTCCGGAAGAGTGTATGGCCAGGCTGGGTGAACCCTTTTACTCGACGAAAGAAAACGGGACGGGATTGGGTTTAACGGTGAGTCACAAAATTATTGAGGTGCATCAAGGACGGTTGGAGATTAAGAGCAAAGTAAATGAAGGTACGACAGTAGATATCATTTTGCCCGTTTTGGCTGATCGTCATAGAAGTTGATGCTGGCCGGCTGCGTTAAGCGATGTGCTGTTTTTCAAGGTGTCATAAAATGAAAATCAAAAAACAAGGGGGCACTGACTGTGGTCAATTTGAAACCATTGTTTGAGATTCAAAGGGCATTGGATGAAAAGATCATAGCCAAACATGGCCTCTATCAGCAAAATCTGATCCCTAAAAAGATTCTGGCCTTACAGGTGGAGCTGGGCGAACTGGCTAATGAAAGCCGCTGCTTTAAATTTTGGAGCGTGAAACCCCCTTCCCCGCGAGAGGTGATTTTAGAAGAATATGTGGATGCGCTCCACTTTGTGTTGTCCATTGGTTTGGAGAAAGGGTATGATCAGGTTGTCCGCGTTCAAAAACGACAGACCGAAGTGCCAGAAGTAGAAGCATTCCGCCAGGTGTTTGATTGTATCACCCGTTTTGCGGAGACGGAGGACAGCCAAGCTTATCAAGCGTTGTTCCAGTCTGTTCTGGATTTGGGGAATCGCTTGGGTTTTTCCTGGGAAGAAATCGAACAGGCTTATAAGAAAAAAAATGAAGTGAATCATCTGCGTCAAGAGCAAGGGTACTAAAAACCAAGGGGACTAAAAGAGGTGTCAACCATGAGCGTGGCTAAAGATGACCATCATCCCACTGCGGACCAGTATGTACAGAAGAACGAGGAATACCGCTTTTTCAGCTATCCTTACAAGGAAAACGGACAAACCTTCCGTACCGCTTACTTTTTTCCCAGGAAACAAGGAGCCGCCCATGTTTGCGGATTTTTGGTGATTGATGAGGCGGGCGAGGCCATCTCCCGTGAAAAGGCCGTGCGGATCAACCAAGCCTTTAATCTCTACAATCTGCTGTTTAAACGTTTTCAAGGGGATTGGGGGGATGTGGTTGAACAGGATCTGCGCAAGTTTGAAAGTGTTGTGGAACACTTTGAGGCGCTTGAGGCGTTTCGTCCAGCCGACCGGCGTTTAAGGGAGATGATCGATCAAGCACATGAGGCGGTCCGCCAGGTGCTAGACTGTCAGGACCGGATTTATCAACTTGATCTGGATGCGATTGAACTGGGGAAGAAAAAACGGGAACAACAGTATATTGACCCTGAGATCAACCGGGAAGTGCAGCGGATTATCGACGACTTTGAATACGCCCTGTTCAAACAATATGATGTCCAGTATCAAGCCATTCCAGTTTGTGATGAATTTGTCCGTCACTTGAAAGAGCATAAGCCTGCCAGGCCGTGGAAGAAACATCTTAAAAGGGTTAAGCGCATTTTGAAACGCATGAAAAAAAATGCTCTGAAGCATGAACACCGTCTGAAAGACAGGGCTAAGGACCCCCGTAATTCCCGCTATTATCAAGCGTTGTACGCCGAATGGGAAGCGATGGTACGCAACCGGTGATACTGATGGAAAAAAACATGTCTCTGCGTACCAAAATGCTGATCCTGTCCTTTACGCTGGTCTTGAAAGGGGGAAATACATGTGCCCAATGTTGATCATCTTTCTGGCTGCCATGAATGTATTCATGATCCTTTATGCACCGCAACCCCTGCTGCCTTTGTTTGCCGAAGACTTTGGGGTCTCCATTCCAACGGCAAGTTTGACTATAGCCGTGACGATTATTGCCCTGGCCATTGCTTCTCTGCTCCTGGCGCCTGCTTTTGACAAATGGAGAAGAAAAAAAGTGATGCTGTTTGCCAGTATCGCCCTCATCTGGCCAAGTGTCATGTTGTGCATCACCCAACCGTTTTCAATGGTCTTGTTCTGGCGCATCCTGTATGGCCTGTTCATACCAGGTGTCACAGCGGTGATGATGGCCTACATTGCAGAAGAATTTCCTCCGGAACAACGGGGCAGGGTCATGGGAGTCTATGTCAGTGCCAATGTGGCAGGGGGATTGCTGGGCCGGGTCATATCAGGTCCTATTGCTGAAGCCTATTCATGGCAAGCTGTTTTTGGTGCCCTTGCCTTGTATTCAACCCTTATTTCGTTGTTGATATGGAAGTTATTGTCAAATTCCCAACATCAACCGCAACGCAGTGAACAAAGCTTTTTAGTTCACTTTAGAAATCCAGCGTTACTAGGGACTTTCTTGATCGGGTTTTCTCAGTTTTTCGCGTTTATTGGTTTTTTTACATATATCCCTTTCTATGCAAGCACAGCCCCTTTTCAGTTAACCGTCACTCAAATTTCATTATTGTATCTTACTTACGCTTTTGGCATTTTATCAGCTCCCATTGCGGGATTTCTATCTGACAAAATCGGCAGGCGGACCACCATGGCCGCAGGGCATGTCATCGGCGCAATGGGTATCCTGCTAACGCTCTGGCCCTCTGTTCCGTCGCTGCTCATTGGTTCGTCATTGTTGACACTTGGCAACTTTGCCTCCCAGTCGGCAGCCACCGCTTATGTGACAGATGTTGCCCTTGAGTCACGGGGGGCCGCCACATCTCTATATCTGTTTTTTTTCTATGTGGGAGGAAGTTTGGGGGCCTGGCTGCCAGGCTTTCTGTGGAATGACTTTGGATGGCGAGGTCTCGTGGTGATAACCGTCAGTATGCTTGTGTTAGCCTTATTGAGCAATATTTTGCTGACCAAAAGACACGGTCAGCACCATGATCCCATTCGCTCTTCTGCTCCACCATCTTAAATCCGGTATCTTGTCAAAGTGTTCATGAGTTCCTCATCAGGTCAACCAACGACTCTACACTCAGTGGTCGGCTCAAGTAATACCCTTGTCCCAGCTGGCAGCCCCAATCTCGTAAAACATTGAGCTGCTCTTTGGTTTCAATTCCCTCTGCCACCACCGTCATTCCCAGCTTGTGTGCCACAGAAAGCATGGCCTTAACCAGGGCTTCTTGTTCTTCGTCAGCGGGCAACCCTTCGATAAAGCTGCGGTCGATCTTCAGTTTATCCAGTTTGAGCCGGCGCAAATAGTGCAATGAACTATAACCTGTTCCAAAATCATCCAGGGCTAAGACCACGCCCAGTTGCTTCAGTTGGTCCATCACCTCGGCCACTTGTTCCAGTTTATCCACCATGGTATGCTCAGTCAGTTCCAGCTCCAAATCATGTCCAGTCAAGCCATACTGCTGTAAAGATCCATGACTTGGATCGCATGCCGGAATCGTTCTCCCAGCATGGCCAACAACTCATCACCGGCCCGCTGGCCGAGCCAGTCATTCACCTGTTGAAAGCGATCCAAATCAACCAGACAGACCGCTAAACCATTTTTACGATCAAGCGGTGAGTCTGGCCCAGCAATTCGTCGCGGCTATAGCCGGAAATGCGGCAAAACTCATCATTGACATAAGTGATACGTCCCTTGGGATCGGTTATAGCCACAATGGTCGTTTCATTCAGGGCATGAAGCAAAGCGGACAAATCTTCCAGTGAATGGCCTAGAAGTTCCTCTAAAAGCCGGTTCATTTCCTGCTTCTTCACTTCATCCAAGTGCACAGTGGTCCGTTTTTGTCCAGTCCGTTTATCAGCATCATGATCGAAGCTCATGCTGCCCTCTCCTTTAATATAAAGATACTGCACCTCACAGGTAAGAGTCTCAGTCGTTGATTTGACATACAATGTTCATCATAACACACCATAGGGACATGTCATATATTACATATCATAATATGAGCCGTTCTCGGCGTCTATTAAAATTGCGCTAAGACGGATGAACCAGATGAAAATAACAAAACCCCTTCTGAACCTTTAAGTTCAAAAGGGGTTTGTCTTCAGTCTGGCTGCGACCGCAAAGTTGCCGTTAGTGGCTGTTTATACCCACAATTTGGGACACCGTGATCTACAACACCTGCCGGACAGCTTGAAGGGCTTGCTCATAATCAGGGTGATTGGTGACTTCAGGGACATATTCCACATATCTGATACGGTTGTCGTGGTCAATGACAAAAATGGACCGGGTCAACAAACGCAATTCCTTAATGACCACACCGTAAGCCATGCCAAATGAAAGGTCCCGGTGGTCAGATAACACTTGCACTTTGTCCACGCCGCTTGCAGCGCACCAACGTTTTTGGGCAAAGGGTAAATCGACGCTAATCGTTAAAATAGAGACGCCTTCCAATTGGGCTGCTTCTTCATTGAAACGTCTGGTCTGCTGGTCACAAACTCCCGTGTCAATAGACGGGACCACACTGATCAGCCGTACAGTTCCCTGAGAGTCTGCCAGCGTAACCTCATTAAGATTGTTATCCAGTACGGTAAAATCAGGTGCCTGATCCCCCGCTTTGACTTGGTTGCCCAACAATGTGACCGGTTGGCCTTTAAAGGTCACTTGTGTCATGATGAACCCTCCTTCAACATATCATGGTACTGTCTAAACTATCACATTTATGGTCATATGGCTACTTTTATGCTTAGAAATGTTCATTTTTACAACAGGTCTGGCTTAGACATGGGGTTTATAGCCCAATTCAGTTGATATCTGCACAGCGGCCTGTTGCGTTTTTTCTTTAATCAAAGCTTCCCTTTCTCCGGTAAAGCGCATATTCAACCCGCTTACCCCGAGGGCAGCCACTACCTTTCCGGTATGGTCTCTGACTGGAAAAGAAAGGCCGACTGTTCCGAGATCTTGTTCACCCCGGCTGACGGCAAATCCATTGCGGCGGATGGTATTAATTTCTTGCTCCAGTTCTTCCAAGCTGGTGATGGTATTAGCGGTAAAGGGCTGAAACTTGATATGCTTCAATATCTTGTTCCGTTCCTCTTCCGGCATGTAAGCCAAAAGCAGTTTGGGACCTGACCCCACGTAAAAAGGAGAGCGCTTCCCGACGCGGGTATACAGCCTTAAGTCTTGGTTGGTTTCCACCTTTTCGATGTACACCGCTTGATCCCCGTCGGCAATGACCAGGTGGACAATCTCTTCAATCTCTTGACAGAGCCGCTCCATGTGGGGTAAAGCGATTTTACGCAACTCCAGCTGTTCTGAGACGATGGTACCCAGCTCCAATAATTTAAGGCCCAGCCTGTACCGAATATCCTGATCCGTGTACTTTTTCTTAACCAGAAAACCGCACATCTCCAGGGAAGTGAGCAGCCGGTACACGGTTGGTTTGGACAGATTCACTTTTTTGGCAATTTGGCTTAAACTGAGTTCAGCTTGCTCGCCCGTGAATAAATCCAATAATTTCAGTGCCCGGATGACGCTTTGATTCATCTTTTTTCTCCTTTGCGGGATCATCATAATTGCAATATTCACAATTTATGCTGGCTATACCTTAAGTATAGGGACAGTCATTTTCAAAATCAAACCGGGCTGAAGCTTAGCCAATCATCATAAGCTCAGCCCCCTGTAGCATACCCTTTAAGTAGCATACCCTTTAAGGAATTTGGGCTCAGCTTTTTGAAACTGATTGAACAGAAACGTTAAAAACAACTGACTGATGCCATGAAAATGTTGCTCTTTTAAAAAGATGAGGTCCAGGTTACGCTTAATGTTCAGCGCATCTTGGATCGGCACCACGCAAATGTTTTCAGTGCGGATTTCTTCTTCTACAGTAAACCGGGACAGGAGCGCGATACCGATTTTTTGCTTGACCATTTGTTTCATGGCTTCAATATTGTCGATTTCCAACACAATGTTGGGTTCAACCCCGGCCTTTTTAAAAGCGCCATAGATTAATGCCCAGTCTGCGGTTCCCCGGTTAAAGCAGATGAGCGGTTCGTTCACAATTTTTTTGAGACTGATCTGTTTGAATGAACTAAAAGGGTGACCGGGATAGACGGCTAAGACGATTTCATCATAAATAAGCGGAATATTTTCCACTTTCGGATGGGTGACGCTGCGGGCGATACCGAAAGGGACATCGTGTGCCAGCACCATATCCAGCACTTCCATGGAACTTCTGGTATGAATGCATAACTTGATATAGGGGTATTGATCGTAAAATTTTTTCGTGATTTGGGGCAATAAATAGTTAGAGGCGATGTTGACCGTGGCAAATTCCAATTCCCCGGCCAGCACATTGTTTGTGTTTTGAACGGATAACTTTCCTTCTTGATAATGGCGGATGATTTCTTCGGCAAAAGGCAGAAACGCTCTTCCCGCATGATTAAGGCCGATTGCTTTGGCAGAACGGTCAAACAGAGAGCAGCCGAGTTCGTTTTCCAACGCTTTAATCCGCGCGCTGATAGAAGGCTGCGTTAAGTACAACCGTTCGGCTGCCTTGCTGAAACTTCCCGTTTTGGCGACATGCACAAACGCCTCGATATGCTTGATATCCAGCTGACTTCCCCTCCAGTTTGTATTAAAAATTCGTATGATTAACTATAGAAAAAATCTATTAGACTTTTGTCCAAAGTATAGATTATGATGATACCAAAATCAATCCCCTCAACCTCTGTTGACTAGTAAAAATAATCTGAAGTTTTAATGTGGATTTAACTTACCTTCATCTTTCCATGTGAGAGAGGGTATGCCCAGCATGTTATCCTCTCTCATCATGGCTATTTTTATAGGAGGTCGCAGCATGAAACTGTTTATCTCTGCAGATATGGAAGGAATTACGGGGCTTGTTGATGAGAGTTTTGTTGACCCAAGCAAGCACAATTATGCGCGCGGTCAGGAAATCATGACCCAAGAGGTGAATCACGTCATTGAAACAGCTTTGCACCATGGTTGCCGGGAAGTAATTGTCAATGACAGCCATTCCAGGATGAATAATTTACTGATTGAAAAGTTGCATCCTGAGGCCCAGCTTATCTCCGGTGGTGCCAAGCCTTATTCAATGGTCCAAGGCTTAGATGACTCGTTTTCGGCGGCTATCTTTGTCGGCTATCACGCCAAAGCATCTCATCAAGGCGTGCTGAGCCACTCCATGACCTTCGGCGCCAGACGTATGTATATCAATGACACGGAGGTCGGTGAGTTGGGTTTCAACGCCTATGTGGCCGGATATTATGGCGTGCCCGTGATTATGGTTGCCGGGGATGACCAGACGGCACAAGAAGCGGAAGCTCTGATTCCGGGCGTGACAACAGCTGTCGTCAAAAAGGCCATCTCCCGCACCTCTGCACTATGTTTAACCCCTGAAAAAAGCGGACAACTGTTGCGTGAAAAAACAGCACAGGCACTAAGCAACCTTGGTCAAGTGCAGCCACTTGTGCCTCCGCAACAACCGGTTTTACGCATTGAATTTGCCAATTACGGCCAAGCGGAATACGCCAGTCTTATGCCCGGCGCGGAGATTGAAACAGGAACGACCGTTAAATTTCAGGCCAAACATATTTTGGAAGCCTACCAGGCCATGCTGGTGATGACGAAGTTAGCGACCCACGCAACCTTTTGCTAGGGAGGGGATCAGGCTTTGGGCAAGTTTATTCTCCGCCGCTTTTTAACCATGATCGTGACGGTGTGGGTCATCATTACGCTCACCTTCATCCTCATGCATGCCATTCCCGGGTCCCCATTTGACAGTGAACGGACAACGAATGAGGCGGTCACCCGGAACTTAATGGCCCATTACAATCTGGATCAGCCCAAATATGTGCAATACGTGACTTACCTTAAGTCCCTCATCCAGCTGGATTTGGGTCCTGCCATCACACATACGGAAACCGTCAATGAGATCATCACCAGAGCCTTTCCAGTTTCCTTTTTCCTAGGCGCTGTTGCTTTAGGTTTTGCCATTATTTCGGGGATCGCACTGGGTGTGATGGCTGCCTTGAGACATAACGGCATGATTGATCATATGGCCATGATCATTTCCGTTATCGGCATTTCAATCCCTAATTTTATTCTGGCCACCCTTTTAATCCAGTACGTTGCAGTTGAGTGGGGATTGCTCCCGGTGGCGACATGGGGAACGTGGAAACATGTCATATTACCGGCCTTGGCCCTTTCCACCGGGCCCCTGGCCATCATTGCCCGTTTGACACGCTCAAACATGCTGGACGTGCTCACTCAAGATTATATTCGTACAGCAAAAGCAAAAGGCCTTGCTCCGGCCACGATCATCATCAAGCATGCCTTGCGCAATGCACTGCTGCCCGTCGTCACTGTGCTCGGAACTCTACTGGCCGGTGTGTTGACTGGAACGTTTGTGATCGAAAAAATTTTTGCCATTCCCGGTATGGGCAAATATTTTGTAACCGGCATCAATCACAGGGATTATCCGGTCATTATGGGGACGACGATCTTTTACAGCGTGATTCTGGTGATCATGATGTTCCTGGTCGATATTGCCTACGGGCTGCTTGATCCTCGCATCAAACTGCATAAGAAGGAGGAATAACATGGAGCAGTCACTGCAGAGAGAGCCCGTAAACCCGCCGGACCATTTATTCGTTCCTCTGGAAAAGGATCAACAAGCGGCCGAAATGGTCGTCCGCCCCGCGTTAAACTATTGGCAAGATGCCTGGCTAAGGTTGAAAAAGAACAAGTTAGCCCTGTCTGGACTGGTTATTATTATTTTCTTAATTGTGATGGCCATATTCGGACCGATCATTTCTCCTTATGATTATTCTGATCAGAATCTGAGCAAGGCGAACCAGCCCCCGTCGTGGGAACATTGGTTCGGTACCGATGATTTGGGAAGAGATGTGTTCACCCGGACGTGGTACGGAGCCAGAATTTCATTGTTTATCGGCATCCTGGCAGCTTTGATTGACTTTGTCATCGGCATCATTTACGGGGGGATTTCCGGGTATCTGGGAGGGCGGACTGACCATTACATGATGAGAGTGATAGAGATTTTGTATGGCCTGCCTTACTTGCTGGTCGTGATCTTACTGATGGTGGTCATGGGTCCCGGCTTATTCACCATTATCGTTGCCCTGACCATCACCGGTTGGACAGGGATGGCCCGGATCGTCAGAGGCCAGGTCCTGCAACTGAAAAACTATGAGTATGTCCTGGCTGCCAGAACACTCGGAGCAAGCGTGCCGCGGATGATCAGAAAACATTTACTGCCTAACACGATGGGACCGATTATCGTGCAGATGACCTTGACCGTTCCGACGGCGATCTTTGCCGAGGCGTTTTTAAGCTTCTTGGGTTTGGGGGTTCAAGCACCGGTCGCCAGTTGGGGCGTGATGGCTGATGACGGGCTGTCCACCATTTTGTCCGGTCATTGGTGGCGCTTGTTTTTCCCGGCCTTCTTTATCTCTTTGACCATGTTTGCCTTCAATGTTCTTGGTGACGGGTTGCAAGATGCGCTTGATCCGAAACTAAGGAGGTAGGCGGCGGTGAGCGAGCAGATTCTTGAAGTTAATCAGTTGCACGTGACGTTCAAAACATACGGGGGAGAAGTCCAAGCCGTCAGAGGCGTCAGTTTTTCCTTGGCCCAAGGGGAAACGCTAGCCATTGTGGGTGAATCCGGGTGCGGCAAAAGTGTGACCGCCCAAAGTATCATGCGCCTCATTCCCGAACCGCCGGGGCGTATCACAAGCGGTTCCATCATATATAAAGGAAAAGATTTGACCAAGCTGTCCGACCGCCAGATGCGCAACATTCGCGGTCCGGAGATTGCGATGATTTTCCAGGATTCGATGACGTCATTAAATCCGACGATCAAAGTCGGAGAACAATTGATTGAAGGTTTGACCAAGCACCGCCCGGTCTCCAGAAAAGAGGCCAGGGCCGAAGCCGTCAAATATATGCAGTTGGTCGGGATCCCCTATCCCGAGGAACGTTTGAAACAATACCCCCATCAATTCAGCGGCGGTATGAGACAACGCTTGATGATTGCCATGGCCCTTATCACCCAGCCTTCCATTTTGATTGCTGATGAACCGACTACCGCGTTGGATGTGACCATTCAAGCCCAGATTATTGAATTGTTCAAGCAGATTCAAGCCGAAACCGGTGTTTCCATCATCATGATTACCCATGACCTGGGGGTTGTGGCCCAAATCGCGGACAGGGTGAGTGTCATGTATGCCGGCAAAATTGTCGAATCTGGTTCCGTCAAAGACATTTTTAAACATCCGCAACATCCCTACACCAAAGGGTTGTTGCAATCAATTCCCCGTTTGGATCAAAGCCGTCACAAGCCGCTGATTCCGATTCCGGGGACACCACCGGATTTGTTTGCGCCTCCGCCCGGATGCCCGTTTGTGGACCGCTGCCCCTATGCGCTGGAAGTGTGCAAGCATTATGAGCCGCCGGTGACCGATGTGACCAGGTCTCATCGCGTCTCTTGCTGGCTGCAAGACGAACGGGCCAAACCGCTGATTACGATTAAGGGAGGTGGTGCTATCAGTTAGGAAGAAACCAGGCGGCTTGACGTGGTATGGATACCTGAAACATTTTCTAAGGGGGGTAGCCAGGTGAAAAGATCTGTTTTTATGTTATTGATCTTCCTGCTGGGCTTTGCTTTGCTTGTCTCCGGCTGTGTGCCCAATCCGGAACCGGTGGACAACCAGACAGATAATGGGGATCAAGCAGAGAACAATGACCAAGGGCAGAGCGGAGAAAAAATCCTGCTGTTGAACAATGGACAGGAACCCACATCCTTAGACCCGCAAATCGCTTTTGACTCTTATTCCAATAACATTTTGAACAACTTCATGGAAGGGTTGACCCGTCTCGGCCCAGATCATACGCCGGAACCGGCGATCGCAGAGACTTGGGAGGTTTCTGACGACGGCAAAACGTACACCTTCAAAATTCGGGATAATGCGTACTGGTCCAATGGTGATCCGGTCACTGCCGAAGAGTTTGAGTATGCCTGGAAACGTTTGCTTGATCCTGAAACAGGATCTCCCGCCGCTTTTTTGGCGTATTTAATTGAAGGGGCTGAGGATTTTAATGCCGGAGAAGGGTCCAGGGATGATGTACAAGTCAAAGCCTTAGATGACAAAACGTTGGAAGTCACCCTTGTGTCACCGCAAGCATACTTTTTAAGTATCATCTCTAATCCTTCGTTTTTCCCGGTGCATAAAGCCACAGTGGAAGCCAATCCTGATTTCGCCAAGAAGGCCGACACGTTAATGGCTAACGGTCCTTTTGTGATTACAGAGTGGAAGCATGACAGTGAAGTGGTGATGAAGAAAAATGAATACTACTGGGATGCTGACAACGTGAAATTAGACGGTGTGGTCTGGAAAATGGTCAGTGACCCAAATACGGAATATCAGCTGTATCAAACCGGTGAATTGCACACATCCGGTGTGCCCGCAGATTTAAGCGAGCAGCTGTTTGAAAGTGGCGAGGTTCAAATCGCTGACCAATCCGGGACCTATTTCTTCCGGTTTAATGTGGAAATGGAACCCTTCCATAACCAAAACATCAGAAAGGCCTTCTCCATGGCTGTCGACCGTCAAGCTATTGTCGACCACATTACGAAAAGACAGGAGAAACCGGCTTATGGCTTCGTTGCCTATGGGTTCCCTGACCCAGCGGGCGGAGACTTCCGTGAAGTTGGCGGTGATCTGCAAAAATATGATCCTGAAGAAGCCAGACGCCTGTTAGAAAAAGGGATGGAGGAAGAAGGCTATACGCAACTTCCACCCATTACATTAACGTACAATACGAGCGATGAGCATAAGAAAATTGCGGAAGCGCTGCAAGCCATGTTTAAGGATGTGTTAGGCGTAGAAATTGAATTGGCCAATCAAGAATGGGGCGTCTTTTTGGAAGCGCAAAAGAACCTTGAACTGCAATTTTCACGCTCCTCCTTCTTGGCTGACTTTGCCGATCCCATTAATTATTTGAAAAGTTTCCAAACTGGCAATCCGATGAACAGAACGGGCTGGTCCAACGAAGAATATGACCGGTTGATCCAAGAGGCGAACATGGAAGCAGACGAAGCCAAACGCTTTGAAATGATGCACAGAGCAGAAGAAATCCTGTTTGAAGAAGCCCCGATTTTCACGTTGTATTTCTATAACCGGGCCTATCTGCAAAAACCGGAAGTGACCGGTATCGTCAGACATCCGGTTGGCTGGCTCGAGTTAAAATGGGCAGATATTAACAATTAAAAGCCTGAGGGGTGTTCATTCTCACTTAGAATGAACCCCCTCTTTACGATTAACCCTTAGCCTGAAAGCGCATAGATGAGAAACCCGAGGTGAATAACCGTGCTGAAGCTCAAACCCCACGCCCTCAGGCGGGGAGACCGGATCGCTGTCATTGCGCCGGCCAGCTGGCCTGATCGGGAAAAAACGCTTAAAGCTTTTCAATTTTTAAAAGCAAGGGGATTGGAGGTTGTCTATGGGGAAGCTCTGGCCAGACAATACGGATATCTGGCTGGAACAGACCAAGAAAGGGTGGAGGAACTCCATCAAGCTTTTGCTGATCCAGATATCAAAGCTGTGTTTTGTGTCTGCGGAGGATATGGAACAGCCCGCATAGCGGCTCATATCAACTATGAGCTTATTCAAGCGCATCCCAAAATCTTTTGGGGTTACAGTGATATTACATTTTTACTTAATGCCATCTACCAAAGGACGGGACTTGTCACTTTTCACGGGCCGATGCTCAGTTCCGACCTGGGGCTGGAAGATGTGCATCCTTTAACACAAGAAACCTTTGAACAATTGTTTGCGCCGACGGCATTATACTACACCAATGCCCTTCAGGCGTTGGAGACGATTGTCCCCGGCAAGGCGGAAGGACCGCTTGTGGGAGGTAATTTGTCTTTGCTCGTCAGCACTTTGGGAACGCCCTTTGAAATCGATACCCGCAACAAAATTTTGTTTATTGAGGAAGTGGATGAAGAGCCTTATCGCATTGACCGGATGCTGAATCAATTGAAAATGGCCGGTAAATTGGAACAGGCAGCCGGCATCGTGTTGTGCGATTTTCACAATTGCCAACCGGTAAAAAGAAAGCAGTCACTCACGCTGGATCAAATTTTTAAAGACCATATTGCACCGCTTCAAAAACCGACTCTCTCCGGATTTAAAATCGGCCATTGCTCACCCAATTTAGCCGTTCCGATCGGTGTGATGGCGAGTATGGATACACACAAGCAAGCATTGGTGATTCAGGAACCAGGTGTTAGTGATTGAGAAGCGCGAGGAGTGAAATGATCACATGGTCATCACGGACATTCAAACAGAGCGCCAAACGATTTTGTTAAATAAACCGTTTAAAACAGCATTGCGGACGGTCACCCATGCCCAATCGGTGATTGTGCGGCTGAGCGTGGACAACGGTTTATGCGGGTGGGGGGAAGCGGTGCCGACGATGATGATTACCGGCGAAAGCATAGAAAGCATAGAAGCGGCCATTTGTCAGACGCTTAAACCGCTGCTCCTCGGCCAAAATGTACTCAACTACGAATCTGTGTTTCATTTGTTGCATCATTCATTCGTGGGTAATTCCAGTGCCAAGGCAGCTGTAGATATGGCGATATATGATGTGCTTGCCCAATACTTTAACCTCCCCTTATACCAGCTGCTCGGAGGGGATCAGCGGGATGGGCAGGACAAAATAGAAACGGATTGTACCATCAGCGTGAATGCTCCCGAAGAAATGAGCAAAGACGCCTGTCAATATGTGCATAACGGTTTTCGTATCTTAAAAGTCAAAGTTGGCAGGGACGACATTGACAGGGACATTCTCAGAATCAGGGCCATTCGTGATGCAGTAGGGCCTGATGTGAAGATCAGAATAGATGCGAACCAAGGTTGGAAGGTAAAGGAAGCGATCCGGGCGATCAAGAAAATGGAGGATATGGGCTTGGACATCGAGCTGGTTGAGCAACCAGTCAAAGCCCATGATATTGATGGACTAAAAAAAATCACCGATGCCGTTTACACCCCAATTATGGCCGATGAAAGCATCTTTTCTCCTGAAGATGCCTTTGAGGTCTTGAAACGCCGGGCGGTTGACTTGATCAATATCAAACTGATGAAGTGCGGCGGCATTTTTAAAGCGGAACTGATCAACCGCATGGCAGAAGCATGCGGTGTGGAATGCATGGTTGGCAGTATGATCGAGTCGTTTATATCGGTAACCGCTGCTGCACATTTTGCCGCCAGTAAACGTAACATTACCCGTTTTGATTTCGATGCGCCCCTGATGTTAACCTCTAAAAACATTGAAGGCGGTATCAGTTACGAAGGGAACAAAGTGCGCCTGCCCAATCGGCCGGGGATGGGCATTATCTCTGTCAAGGAATGGGGGGATGTATATGAAGCCCAAACATGAAGAGGTAAAGACCAAAAAGATGGTTGTCTGTGTGTCGGTAGCAACAGTATGGACGGAGCCGGATTCGCCACGGTTCATTGATCAGTTGGCCCTCAACAATCCCGTGGATATCCGCGGTTGGTTAACTAGCATGACCCTCGACGAACGATTGAAACTGTGCACCGACAACTTGGTTCAAACCCAAGCGCTGTATGGCACGGTCGTGCATGTCCTTGAAGAACAAGAGCAGTGGGCCAAAGTGGTCATTCCCATCCAACCCAGCCGTAAAGACGAACGGGGCTACCCGGGATGGATGCCGCTCCGCCAACTGTCCTCTGTTCCTGTTGATTATGAGGAGCAGCCATGGATGGCCGAAGTCACTTCAGCAACAACCGTGCTATTTGCCACCCTGCAAGATTTGAAAAGAAATAATCACAAAAACGGTATGGAGGTCAGTTTTTTAACGAGATTGCCTGTTATAAACCAAGGCCATGCCGGCAAATCTTTAACAGAAACCATGGCTGCGGGATATGTTGAAGTGTTGACCCCCCATGGTCCCCGTTTTCTGAAGGCAGATCACGTCCGGGTATTTCATGGCCAAACATCCCTCATCCCGTCAAGCGGAGACGCCATTGTTGAGACGGCAAAAAAGTTTTTAGACCTTCCTTATCTGTGGGGCGGCATGAGTGCCTTTGGCTACGATTGCTCCGGCTTTGCTTACTCTGTGTACCGTTATCATGGTATTACCTTGCCACGGGATGCGTCAGATCAAGTGCAAGTGGGCACTCCGGTGGGCCGGAATGAACTAGAGGCCGGAGATTTGTTGTTCTTCGCTTATGAGCAAGGGCGGGGTTCTGTGCATCATGTGGGCATCTATGCGGGAGATGATCACATGATTCATTCTCCCAAAACGGGTAAGTCAATTGAAATCATACCTTTAAAAAAAAGCGTGTACGAACAGGAATTTTGCGGTGGCAGAAGATATATTTCATCACCCCACGTTTCTCCAATCCTTTGATGTGGACAGTTGATGTGGCAGCTTGGAGGTGAGCACATGGTGAGGAAACTGCTAGAGGTTAAACATCTAAAAAAATATTTTCGGATGGGCAAGAGACAAATTTTAAAAGCGGTTGATGATGTCACATTTGATATTTATCAAGGGGAAACGTTCGGTCTGGTTGGGGAATCAGGATGCGGGAAGTCGACGCTGGGGCGTACCATTATCCGCTTATACGATCGTACCGAGGGGCAAGTCCTCTTCGATGGTGAAGATGTGCATAAGATGACACCCAAACAGATGAAACGCTTCAACCGGCGGGCGCAAATGATTTTTCAAGACCCGTACGCCTCCCTTAACCCGCGTATGACCGTTGCCGACATTATTGCCGAAGGTATAGATATACACGGATTGCTTACAGGAAAGAAGCGCCTGGAACGCGTGTACGAACTGTTAGAGATAGTAGGCTTAAACAAAGACCACGCCAACCGGTTCCCCCATGAATTCAGCGGCGGTCAGCGGCAAAGAATCGGGATTGCCCGCGCCCTGGCCTTGAACCCCGAGTTTATCATTGCTGATGAGCCTATCTCAGCTCTCGATGTCTCTGTGCAGGCCCAAGTGGTCAACTTATTGAAACGTCTGCAGGAAGAACAGCAACTGACTTTTCTGTTTATTGCCCATGACTTGGCCATGGTTAAGCATATCAGTGACCGCATTGGGGTTATGTATCTGGGCCATATGGTGGAGCTCGCTGAAAGTGAGCAACTGTATGACAACCCCTTGCATCCGTATACACAAGCGTTGCTATCGGCCATACCCGTTCCAGATCCTGAAATTGAAGAAAAGCGTGAACGGATCATTTTACAAGGTGAGGTCCCCAGCCCGATCAATCCTCCAAGCGGATGTGTCTTTCGGACGAGGTGTCCGGCTGCCCAAAAGGTTTGTGCCGCAGTCAAACCGGCCTGGCAAGAAGTTGAACCCCAACATTTCGTGGCTTGCCATCTTTACCAATAATATGCACTTATATCGTTTCATATCGTCTTTTTTTCTCTCCATGCAAAAACCCTAGCGGATCGTCGAGCAAGTGGCTTAAGTTTCGATTTCGCTAGGATTTTTCTTTACTTTAATTTTCAAAAGTTGTTGCTATGGCCGCCTAAGCGGAGTATAATGTTCATATCATAAGCACAAATGTTTATACAGAGCGGATTATAAACCGAACTAGAACTGTGTTGGATGGGATAGCCGAATGATATGCCTAGAGGAGAAAATCAAGTGGATAGGAGAGGAGCTAGATGAAGCTGATTGTGCAAAAGTTTGGGGGCACCTCTGTCGGTTCAGTAGAGAGAATCCGTCACGTGGCGAAAATCATTGAGCGTGAGGCAAGGCAAGGCTTTCAACTTGTGGTTGTTGTGTCGGCAATGGGACACACAACCGATAAACTGCTCTCTCTTGCCGGACGCATATCAGTACAACCCTCGCCGAGGGAAATGGATATGCTGCTCACCACGGGGGAACAGGTGACATGTGCCTTGTTATGCATGGCTTTGCATCAATTGGGGATTGAGGCTGTTTCCTTGACGGGATGGCAAGCCGGTATTATCACCGACCATCATCATGGGGATGCGAAGATTATCAAGATGAATAAAGCTCCGATTCTCCGTCATCTCGAGCAAGGAAAAGTTGTGGTTGTGGCAGGTTTTCAGGGACAAACGGAGGATGGGGAAATCACCACGCTTGGCCGGGGAGGGTCAGATATTACCGGCGTGGCCTTGGCCGCTGTCCTCTCTGCCGAAAGATGTGACATCTATACAGATGTTAAAGGAGTGTACACAGCGGATCCGCGTGTCGTGCCTCTAGCCCGGCAGATGAAAGAAATTGACTATAACGAGATGATCGTTTTGGCCCAATTAGGCGCCCAAGTGGTTCATGAGAGAGCGGTGCAATGGGCCAAGAAATACCATGTACCGGTTTGTGTTAAATCAAGTTTTGACCCTGTTGACCAACAGAGCGAAGGGACATGGATCAGGCAGATTCGTCATCAAGAGGGTCACAACAGGCCGGTTGTGCATGGGTTGACACATAAAATCTTGTCTGATCACCAGGCCAAATTATCTCTTGTCGGAGACGGCATCGGTCATGATTCAAACGTTCGCATGCAAGTGATGAAGACACTTAAACACCACCAAATCGAAGTGGAAGAAGATGAGCGGGGCATTTTCTTCCAATCCTATATTTTGGCTGCAGAACAAGTTGAGCATGCCCTTCAATGTCTGCATCAAGCTTTTCATTTAGATGAAATATTACAAGTAAACAATGATCTAATGATCAAAAATTAAGTATCATGTCCTACAGATTTTCGTATGGCTTCATTTGTTATCCTCCTGCCCTAAGCAGGGGGATTTTATTTTTAATTAAGGTCAAAGCAAAAATTATGCAAAAATTTATATATTAAATATAGTGGAGGAAATGCTTAGTGCATTAAAGGAAGCCGGAATCCAAGCAGCGAAACCGCGAGCCACATTTTTCATTTGGGCCCAGGTGCCGGAGGGTTTCACGTCAGCAGAGTTTGCAACAAGATTGCTGGAAGAAGCGGGCATTGTTGTCATGCCTGGGCATGCCTTTGGGCCGCGTGGAGAAGGATTTTTCCGCCTCTCGCTCTCTGTGCCTACTGAACGGTTGCGTGAGGCAGCCCGGCGCATCAGACAATTAGGAAAGGAGCATACAGGCAAGTGAAGTCAAAGACCCAACACATGCTGAATGCAGAAACAATGACAACGGCCAGGTCCATTGTCAGAATGATCAAAAATGAAGGGATTGACCAAGTGTTTTGTGTTCCGGGAGAAAGTTATTTGCCCGTGCTGGATGCCATCTATGACGAGGAAGATATAGAGCTGATCTCGGCCCGCCATGAGGGAGGCGCCTCATTTATGGCTGAAGGATGGGCCAAAGCGTCAGGCAGGCCGGGGGTAGTGCTGGCCACCCGTGGAGTGGGCGGTTCCAACCTGGCCATTGGCGTCCATACAGCCTTCCAGGATTCCACCCCGCTTGTTGTTTTTCTCGGCCAGGTCGACAGCCGGTTCAGGGGCAGGGAAGGATTTCAGGAAGTGGATTTAGAGCAGTTTTTCCGGCCTATTGCCAAATGGACAGTGGAAATTACCGATCCTCAGCGTGTGCCGGAGTTGGTGGGCCGGGCCTTTCGTGTCGCCCAATCAGGCCGGCCTGGACCGGTGGTGGTTTCACTCCCGGAAAATATCTTGAAGGCAGAAATCCAACTGCCAATTGTTCAGAGGACCGCCCGCCCCCGCCCGGCTCCTTCCGCTAGAGAGGTTGAACAAGTGGGGCGCATGTTGGCGGACGCCAGAAAACCGCTGATCATTGCCGGTGGAGGCGTGATTCGAGCCGATGCTGAAGATGCTTTAATACGTTTTGCCGAAAAACAGCGTATTCCTGTGATGGCTGCTTTCCGGCGTCATGATGTGTTTCCCAACGATCACGAACTGTATGCGGGGCATTTGGGGCTGGGGACACCGGCAGTGATCTTGCAAGGGGTCAAAGAAGCCGATTTGATCATTGCCGTTGGCACCAAGCTATCGGAGGTGACCACCCAGGACTATTCCCTCATCTCACCTGAACAGCAGCTGATTCATGTAGACATTTCGGCAGAGACGCTGGGCAAAGTATATCCCCCCGATCTGGGAATAGTCGCCGATGCTGGGGAAGCCTTGCATGCCTTTCTGGAACTGGAGGTGACTAGCGATTACCGTGATTGGGCACGCCGGCTCAGGGCTGGTTTTGAGCAAGTGTCGGCTCTCCCGTCATCTCCACCACAGGGAACGTTGACCAATGAAGGTGTGATTGAACTGCTGCAAACTTATCTCCCGTCTGATGCGATTCTGACTAATGATGCCGGCAACTTTGCCGGATGGCTGCACCGGTTTTATCAATTTAAAAGGAAAAAAACATACATCGGACCAACATCCGGCGCAATGGGCTACGGTTTGCCGGCAGCGATTGGCGCAAAACTCGCTCACCCCAACCGGACGGTGGTGTCTTTATCAGGGGATGGCGGGTTTATGATGACAGCACAGGAACTGGAAACCGCGGTGCGTTATCACATTCCGGTCATCAGCTTAGTCTTTAACAATGGCATGTATGGCACCATCCGCATGCATCAAGAATTACACTATCCCAAGCGAGTGATCGGGACTTCGTTGAACATGATCCATTTTGCAGAACTGGCAAAGGCCCTTGGTGCAAAAGGTTTTACAGTGACGACGCCTGAGGAATTTGAACAGAGTTTGCAAGAAGGTTTGGCTTCTAATCAGCCGTCCGTGATTGATATTCGCACTGATCCCGATCAAATTGCCGTTAACTTGACCATTGCTGATATACGTCAGAAAGCGGCACTATGATGGTACCGTGGGGAAAATATTAAACCTGAATTACAAAGGAGGAGAAAGGAAATGTGCACAACATCTGCAACTGTGCGCTATCTGAATCATATTAATGGAGAATGGGTTACCGCTGCCCGAGAAGAATACAAGGATAATATTAATCCGGCAACGGGTGAGATCTTGGGACACGTCATTCAATCGGCGCCAGAAGATGTGGACCGGGCTGTCCAAGCGGCAAAAGCAGCGCAGAAAAGCTGGCGTTTGGTTCCTGCTCCGGAGAGAGGGGAATATTTGTACCGTATTGGTCAGCTTTTGAAAGAGAGAAAAGAACAGTTGACCCGGACGCTGACCCAGGAGATGGGGAAGGTATTGGTTGAAGCCCGGGGGGAAGTACAGGAAGCGATTGATATGGCCTTTTTCATGGCTGGAGAAGGACGCCGGTTAGCCGGGCAAACGGTACCCGCTGAACTTCCTGACAAACATGCCATGAGCGTGCGGGCACCGGTAGGAGTTGTAGGTATCATTACTCCGTGGAACTTTCCGATTGCCATTGCCACGTGGAAGATGTTCCCGGCTATTGTAAGCGGTAACACAGTGGTGTGGAAACCGGCCAGTGACACACCAGCCATGGCCTGCGAGATGATGAAAATTATAGAGGAGGCCGGTCTGCCTAAGGGCGTGGTTAATCTGGTTTATGGTTCAGGTGGAACGGTGGGGAATGCCTTGGTTGAACACCCTGACGTGAACGTCATCTCGTTTACAGGTTCTTCAGAGGTGGGGCGTACCATTGCTGCCAAGGGCGGGCAGCTTTTAAAAAAGGTGTCCCTCGAAATGGGAGGAAAAAATGCCATCATCATCATGGATGATGCCGATCTGCAGCTGGCTTTGGATGGCGTTCTGTGGAGTGCTTTTGGTACCACCGGGCAGCGCTGCACAGCGTGCAGCCGGTTAATTGTCCACCGCTCCGTGCAGCAGGAAGTGGAAAGGGAACTTGTGCGCCGTGCGCAAGCCCTCACCCTGGGGAACGGTTTAGACGAACATGTGGATGTGGGCCCGGTCATTAATCGGTCCGCACTAGAGCAAATTGACAAGTATGTTCAAATCGGTCAAGAGGAAGGAGCGACATTGCTCTCTGGCGGACAGATTGCCAAAGGTGAGCTATTAAGCAAGGGATATTTTTATCAGCCGACGATTTTTACCAATGTATCCCCCACCATGCGCATCGCCCAGGAAGAGATTTTTGGTCCTGTGTTATCCATCATCCCTGTTGACAGCTTTGAAGAAGCCATCGAAGTGAACAATGCCGTGGCTTATGGACTGTCAAGCGCAATCTACACCAATCATGTGAACCGGGTATTTAGAGCTATGCGGGATCTGGATACAGGCCTTGTTTATATCAATGCTGGAACCATAGGTGCTGAAATTCATCTGCCGTTTGGGGGCACCAAGCATACTGGCAATGGCCATCGGGATTCCGGCCTGGCGGCATTAGATGTCTTCACTGAATGGAAGAGTATTTATGTTGATTACAGCGGAAAACTGCAGCGGGCTCAGATTGATAATCATCCCAAAGATAAATAGGGAGTGATAGATTAATGAAATATGCAGTATTAGGCGCTGGTTTAATGGGAAAAGAAGTGGCCAGAGATCTTGTCCAAAGCCCAAATGTGGACCAAGTGGTGCTGGCTGATGTAGATCTAGAGAAGGCCAAATGCGTGTGCCAGCAGTTAGACAGTCCAAAACTGTCCCCCGCCTTTCTTGATGCCACAGATTTCCAAAGTTTAACCAGCTTCCTGGCCGAATTTGATGTGGCTGTGAATGCTCTCTTTTACACCTTTAATGAGCGGGTTGCCAGAGCAGGAATCAAAGCCGGGGTTCATGTCTGTGATTTAGGAGGACATATTGGCCATGAAACCGATAAAGTGCTTCAGTTGGCGGAAGAAGCCCAAGCTGCTGGAGTTACCCTTATTCCTGATCTGGGAGTGGCCCCTGGGATGACCAATATCCTGGCTGGTTATGGCGCCAGCAAACTGGATCAGGTGGACTCCATGTATCTCAGAGTCGGAGGGATTCCTTTAAATCCCGAACCCCCTCTTGAATACAACCAGGTTTTCTCCATTGAAGGGGTATTTGATCACTATACGGATCCATCTCTTGTGATCCGCGATGGCAAGACGTATGAAGTGCCGTCTCTTTCTGAAGTTGAAACCATTTACTTCGAAAAGTTCGGCCCTTTGGAGGCGTTTCACACAGCGGGTGGAACGTCGACCTTGTCGCGATCTTTTCCTAATCTAAAAAATCTCGATTATAAAACGATCCGTTACCCTGGACATGCGGAGAAAGCCCGTTTATTGGTTGACTTAAACCTGACACGCCGTGACTATGAAGTTACGATCGGCGGCCAACGCGTCAGGCCCAGGGATGTTTTACGGGAGGTATTAAAACCGATAGTAGACCTGAAAGATAAAGATGACGTTGTCTTATTGCGGGTCACAATACAGGGCCTAAAAGAAGGGATCGAGACAACCTATGAATATGAAATGGTCACTTACAAAGACCGGACAAAGAATGTGACGGCCATGGCCCGGACCACTGCCTACACCATTTCCGCAGTGGCCCAGATGTTCGGGAATGGGGTCATCACCAAGCGGGGGGCCTATCCGCCAGAGCAGATTGTGCCAGGAGATCACTACATTGAAGAGATGAAGAAGAGAGAGATTGTGATCAAGGAAACAGTCATAAATGAAACGGTACGCAGAGAGGAGAGAACCACTGGAACAGCTGTTTCGAAATAACTTGCTTAGGTTAAGTTCTTGCTATATGTTCTAGCGCTTGGCCGTGTCGTAACGCATTTTGACCTGGGTCAAGCGCTGGACAATCGCTTATGGAACGAAATTTTAGATAAAAATAAAATATTTATAAAATAAACACTTGAACACATACTTACTTTAAATATTTAAATGTTATGTGGGGGGATAATTATGGAAACCAAAATTACTGGTTTCAAAATTACCTTATTAATCACCACTTGTTTCATCATTGTTCTTGGGGGCGTCATTTTTATAAAAGCTCCAACGACTATTGTATTAATCACGGCTGGCATGTTAGCTATTGCTCTAGCTCTTTTATGGGGCATTTCCTGGGATGAGCTATTTCATGATATTCTCAATAGCTTGCAAGCAATGATGCCTGCCATTTTAATTTTGATTGCAGTTGGAATGTTGGTAGGGGTTTGGATATTGTCAGGGATAATTCCAATCATTGTCTATTATGGGCTTCTAATTTTAAATCCGACTATATTTTTAGTTGCTGTTGCAATTGTTTGTGCCTTTATGTCCACTGTAACGGGAACTTCCTGGGGATGCATAAGTACGTTGGGGGTTGCCTTGATAGGTGTCTCCATTGGTTTGGACGTTCCAGTTGAGTTAACAGCAGGAGCTATTGTCACGGGAGCTATTTTTGGTGATAAATTATCCCCTCTCTCAGATACCACTGTAATGGCTTCTGCCGTATCGGATGTCAATATAGTTGATCATATTAAGTACTTGCTCTATACGACGCTTCCAGCTTTTTTGCTCTCCCTTGTACTTTACTCGGTGCTTGGAATAGGAAACCAAGGGCAAACTGTACAGGGTGAAGGAAATGTAGGAGTAATTTTACATACTTTGGAAACAAATTTCGATTTAAATCCTCTCCTATTCCTCATTCCCTTTATCGTACTCTATTTTATCTACAAACAAAAGCCTGTTTTACTCGTGTTTGGAATTGGCATTTTATTTGGGGCTGTTGCCGCTGTTATTTTTCAAGGGCAAGGAATATTAGCCATCGCTCACTCACTTCAAAACGGATTTACTAACACCACTGGTGTACAAGTTGTCGACGAGATGCTTATGCGTGGCGGTCTATCTAATATGTTAGGAACGGTAGCTCTGTTAATTGCAGCAGCCATTTTTGGCTCTCCCTTTCGGACTATGGGAGTGATTGACTTTGCATTGGAGAAAATCAGGGCAATTGCGACTCAGGGGCGAACAATCATGCTATATGGTTTTTCTTTACATGGATTCATGTTCATGCTTACCGGTAGTTATTACGTTACATTTGCGGTATTAGGACCTATGCTCAAATCTTTATATGACCGGTACGGTTTACATCGAAAGAATCTTTCGAGAACACTTGAAGACACGGGAACCAATTTAGCGCCAATTATTCCATGGAGTGTGACCGGGGCGTTTATTGCCGGTACGTTGGGAGTACCGACAGTAGACTATATTCTGTATGCCCCCCTCACTTATCTTGGTCTCGTTTTTGCACTCTTTTACATCATAACGGGATATAAAATTGCCAGGACGAATCATCTGCAAGTTGTAAACCAGCAAAAGGACACAACAGTATAATCTGCGTGTGCATTTTTAAGACGGAGGACAGTTCTCCTAGAAAAGAGTATGTGTAAGATAATCCAACATTGTATTTATGGAGGGATCATATGACTAATATTACCCTTTTGCTCATTATTGCTCTTTATTGTGCCTTGATTTTGGGGATTGATCCTTATTTTGGCCGTAATGAACTCAATCAGACAGACTTCTTGCTGGGTAGGAATAAAATTCCTGGAAGCCCTTCACCCTTTGATGTAAGCATTAAATCGGCATAATGAAAAACATCTTTTGTGCGCCACAACAGCTGATTTGCGTTTAATATGTGTTTTTAATCCACCGGTAACCAGCAGAGAAGTGCATGATGAAAATGGGGTTTATCCTTTGATTGAAGAGGAATAATACTTTAGGTCACCTCATTATATTTTTCGAAAATATATTTTTTAAAATATTTTACAAAGTTTTCGGTCGCTACTTTGAGTAGAAGGTTTCAGCAACTCACTGAGAAAGAAATTATTGAACTCTATTGATAGTGTTTCGTGTAGAATATACATCATACTGGCTTCACCTCACTGAAGATTTAGTTTGATCACTAATATCTTCTACAAGGTTGGGGTGAAGTTCTTTTTTATGTTGCGTACCTAGCCAGCCGTTAACAGCTAGTCGGTGAAAGTCCGACCCAGGTAATAGCCAAGTGCCATGATGGGCGAAAATTAGGAACGTGTGAAGAACTTGGGACGGCAGCACGGAAGAACCTCCCGGAGTAGGGGGAGCGGCATACCGACAAAGTCATTAACCAAACTAGCGTACTTGAAGAAAATTGTAACCATTTATTACATAACCTTATAGCCAACGCACTGGGACTAATGATATTTCTAATTAGGGTTTGCTGAAAAACACAAAAATGTTGATATTGAAGGGAAAAGACCTATTTTTGGCGAAATTAAGTGCAAGGGTTTTTCAAAAAACACCACAAAAACCTTGCACTTGGAGGTATTACTGTGTATCGCCATAACCAGGATCAGCTGATCATGCCGCATGAATTC
>NZ_BMKZ01000008.1 GCF_014644735.1 Caldalkalibacillus thermarum
CTCTCTTTTTGTCTTTTTTTGCTATATGGTTTTACTTACGTCTTCAAGAAAAAAATAGTCTACCAAGAAACTTAAATTGAGCAAGTTAAAACTTAAAAAATGAAACTTTTTCAGCAATCCCTAATTAAGAAACATGAGCTTAGCCCTTGCTAAGTGGCTAGCTGAAAGTTGGCTGTAGTCGGGTAAAAACTGATTGGTCGCCTCAGTCCAATTTGAAATAAGGGATAGGGAAACAAAGGATGAGCGCATTGAACGCATGATTGGCCTGCTAAAGAAGCTAAAAGGGTATGATTTGATCGTGTTGCCGGAAATATGGGCGACAGGCTATTTTTCCTTTGATCGTTATAGGGAAGAGGCGGAGCCGATCTCCGGCCCTTTTGTGCAGCGTATGGCCCAGGTGGCGCGCCAGCTGAACAGTGTTTTGTTCGCTGGCAGCTTTGTGGAACAAGCAGGGGAGCAGTATTACAATACCGGTGTTCTGTTTGACGCTAACGGTGATCTATTGGCTACGTATCGCAAAATCCACCTTTTTCGCTATGGATCACAGGAAGGGGAGCTGTTAACCCGCGGCGAGGAAATTACAGTGACTGAAACTAAGGTAGGGCGGGTAGGATTGTCTACCTGTTATGATTTAAGGTTTCCTGAACTTTTCAGGAAGCAGGTTGATTTGGGGGTGGAAATTTTTCTGGTAACCTCGGCCTGGCCACACCAGCGCTTGGCGCACTGGCAATTGTTTAATGCTGTACGAGCTGTAGAGAACCAGTGTTTTCTCATCTCTGCCAACTGTGTGGGGCACACGCGTCATGTTTTGCTGGGCGGGTACAGTCAGGTTGTTGACCCGTGGGGCGTTGTCCGGGCACAGGCGGGGGAATCTGAAGCCATTGTCACGGCTGAGATTGACCTGGATGAAGTGAAGCGGATACGGGAGCACTTTCCGCAATTAAAACACCGGGTCCTTCAGTAATACAAAACGCATGGTTTGCTGAAACCATGCGTTTTGCACATCACGGCCCATCCCTTAAGCTTGGGCCGAAACCCTGCGGCTCATCCCGTGAAACAAAAGATCGACCAGTTCGTCAACTGAAAAACATTCGGAACTGTGTGGAGGTAAAAACACACCGAGACTGGAGATGATCAGTGCCGCTGCCAGCTTGGCATTAAGCGGCCGGAACTGACCCGTTTGGATGCCAGACTCAATGATAGCCGCAATGTGATTGACAAAATCTTTCTTTTCTGTTTCCAGCCAGGAACGGAATTGGTCATTGACAAAGGCAAAATCATGAAGATGCAACTGGACCAAGGAAGGATTCTCTTGCAACAGAGAGACATGGATAGTGTACATGACTTTCAATTTGGCCCAGGGATCTGTTTCTTCAGCCAGTTTTTGTTTCAATTCAGACAGATACTTCTTAATCATGGCCTTCAACATTTCCCGCAGCAGCTCTTCTTTACTGGTAAAGTAGAGATAAACAGTTCCCTTGCCGATACCGGCATGTTGGGCTACTTCTTCCACTTTGGTTTGCTGGTATCCTTTTTGGGAAAACACCGCAAATGCACTCTCCAATATTTTTTGACGCTTGCCAGCGTCCGGGTGTATGCCATTGTCTGACATGGTCACACCTCCTTCATCACACGGGATGTGAACTGGTGGTTCAATGCGGTTCAGCCAGCAGCTTTTTTCTCTGCTTTAACCGCCTTTTAAACCATTCTGTCAACCGGTCCATATAGATGTACATGACAGGGACCACAAACAGCGTGATCAACGTTGAAAAAGATAGACCAAAGACAATCACAACCGCCATAGGGGCTTGTAATTCGGCACCTTCACCCAGGCCAAGGGCCAAGGGTGCCATGGCCAGCACGGTGGTAAGCATGGTCATCATAATGGGGCGCAGCCGCTCTTGCCCGGCGGTTAAGAGCGCGTCTTCCCGGCTCAGTCCCCGCTGGCGCAAAGTGTTGGTATAGTCCACCAGCACAATGGCGTTGTTCACCACAATGCCAGCCAGCACAATTAAACCGATAAAGGCTGGTGTACTGAACGAATGGCCGGTTACAAACAGGCCGACAATCACCCCGATACTGGTCACAGGCAAACTAAACATGATAATAAAAGGATACATCAGCTTTTCAAACTGGACAGCCATAACGGCATAAACCAAGAAGACAGCCAAGCCCAATGCCAGGGTTAAGTCACCAAAGGCTTCGATCATTTGTTCATACTGGCCGCCAAACTCATACTGGTAGCCCTCGGGAAAAGGAATCTCCTCCAGCTGGCGGCGGATATCTTCTACCACACTGCCCAAATCCCGCTCAGTGGTTAAATCAGCACTGATGGCCACACCCCGCTGCTGGTTTTGACGGGAGATCACAGGCGGTCCTTCTGTCTGTTCAAAACGGGCAATTGTATTCAGGGTGATGCTGTCACCCAACGGGGTGACCAGCGGCAGTTGGGCCAGATCCTCAACAGATTGCCGGTTCTGTTCGGAAAGTAACACGCGAACATTGATCTCTTCGCCTTCCTTGCGGATCACGGTGGCCACTTGCCCTTGAAAACCCAGGCGGATGGTTTGCATCACTTCGTTCTGTGTCAAACCATACTGACTGGCTAAATCCTTGTCTATGATCACTTGCAATTCAGGGCGGCTCTGTTCAAGAGACGTGATGATATTGGCCAGACCAGGCACTTGTGCCATGCTCCAGCTGACTTCCTCAGCCAGTTCGGCCAAGGTGTCCAGTTCGTGCCCGGAGATCTCGATTCGGACAGGTGCTTCATCCATTCCAGTGCTGTCCAGCCTACTCACCGTCACTTCAGCATCAGGAATGGACTGGGTGAGCTGACGCAGCTCCTCCATCACAGCTGTGGTGGAGCGTTCCCGCTTATCTGCAGGGAGCAGGCGAATATACATGCTGCCCCGGTTTTGGGCATTGCCCCGCATAGCCATGTTGTCTTGTCCTGCTGAGGTAAAGACCAGTTCCACTTCAGCGATGTCCAGTATCTGTTGTTCCAGTCCGGCCAGCACCCCGACCGTGTGCTCCAGACTGCTGGCGACAGGCAGTTCTACCTCTACCAGGATTTCACCTTGGTCAAGAATGGGCAAAAACTCAACCCCAATGGAAGGAACCAATGTCAAACAGCCACCGAGCAACAACAGGGTGGCCACTAGAACCGTCTTGCGATGGGCAATGGCCCAGTTAAGGGCTTGCCTGTACCGCTGACCAATAAGCGCCAGCATGGATCCCAGCCGATCGCTCAGCCGGGTAAGCCAACCTTGGGTTTCTGCTGGGGAGGAGGGCGGCATCAAGCGGCTGGCCAGCATCGGCACCAGTGTGATAGCGACCGCCAGCGAAGCCAAAAGAGTAAAGGCGACCGTAATGGCCAGCGGAAAGAAAATTTCCGCTGCCAAGCCGGTGGTGAAGATGATCGGTAAAAACACAACCACGCTGGTTAAGGTGGAAGCGATGACGGCGCTGCCAATCTCTTGGGCTCCCCGTTTGGCCGCTTCCACAGCATGAAAGCCCCGTTCCCGGTACTTATAGATGTTTTCTAAAATAACAATGGAGCTGTCCACCATTAAACCGATGCCCAGAGCCAGCCCTCCCATGGTCAATATGTTTAAGGTTTGGCCTGAAAAATAAATGAGGGTAAAAGCGGAAATCAGGGCAATGGGGATGGAAGCCGCAATCACCAGTGTGCTATGCACGCTGCGCAAAAAAACTAAAAGAATAAACACAGCCATGCTTGCGCCCAAGATCATATTGCGGACCACATTGTTTATAGACTCCCGTATAAACTGGGAGGTGTCCAAGATGGTGTTAATCTCGATAAATGAAGGCAATTCAGCTGCCAGTTTCTCCAGTTCACGCTCGACAGCCCGGGCGACGGCGACAGTGTTGGCGTCTGATTGCTTGGTGATATTAAGGCTGAGTGTGGGTTGTCCATTGACAAAGGCATATGACTGGGTTGGAGCGGTGGTATCTTTGACCTCAGCCACATCCTCCAGCCGGATCACTTCTCCTGTGGGCAATGGGATGAGCAGACCGCGCACATCTTCACTGTCCTGCAATTCCCCGATGACCCGCAAGGACATTTCCATTTGTCCGCGGGGCAGCGTGCCAGCTGATGTGCTTACATTTTCAGTTCCCAACAACTGGACAATATGCAAAAGGTTTAATTGATAGGCAGCCAGACGGTGGGGATCGACTTCAACGTGGATCTCCCGTGGTGTTTGGCCGATCAGACTGACCTGCGCCACACCCGGTAACCGTTCCAGGCGGGGAATTACTCTTTCCTCAGCCAGACTGGTCAGCTGTGCTTCGCTGACACTGCCAGACAAGCTGAGTTGGATGATGGGGAAGGCATTGGGATCAAAGCGGAACAGCGCAGGATCATCAGCTCCGTCAGGCAATGCCTGGCGTATCAGATCCAGACGGTCCCGAATTTCCAGCATGGCTTGATCCATATTGGTGCCAAAATCGTAGACCAGAATGATTAAGGATTGGTTCTGGACCGACAGTGATTGAATCCGTTCCAGCCCTTCAAGCGTGCTTAGCCCTCCTTCAAGCGGGCGGGTCACCAACGTTTCCACCTCTTGAGGTGCCGCACCCGAATAGGAGGTCATCACTACAGCAACTGGCAAATTAATGTCTGGCAACAGATCTATAGACAAATTGGTCAAGGAGATGGCACCCAGAATCATGACAGCGATCACAATGATGACAACACCGACAGGGCGATGTACTGACAGATCAGTTAATTTCATCTACATGACGCTCCTTACGTATGTCCACTTTAGCACCATCTACCAGACTATATTGGCCGCTGACAACAATCTGTTCACCCTCGTCAAGCCCGTCTTCGATCACCAGCCATTCTCCCAACTCTTCACCAACTGTGACCGGCCGGGCCCTGGCCACGCCATCCGTGATCACAAAAACGACATGACGGTCCTGGTCGTAGACGACGGCGTCAACGGGTACCATGAGTTGCGCCTCGGCAGAAGTTAAATCTGCTGTCACCCGGGCCAGCATCCCCGGCACAACCCCGTCAGGGGCCTCTGCCCAGGATATTTCCACGGGATAGGAACGGGATTGCTGGGCGGGAAGAGGGCTGATGTAACTGATTTGCCCGGAGGTGACGCTGTTCAAGGCGTTTAAGACAATCTGCACCTCTTGGCCCACTTCAATCCACTGCAATTGATCTTCACTGACAGTGGCGTGCACATAGGGCCGGGACAGATCAACAATGCTCAGCAGTGGCAGCTGGGGAGAGACAAATTGGCCCTCCTGCACGGCCAGCTCAGCAACCTGGCCTGCAATAGGAGCTGTGAGACGCGTATGCTTTTTTTGTTGCTGGGCTATTCTTAAGCCAACTTCCGCCTGTTGGACGGCTGCTTCTGCTGCCTGTACTGATTCTGTTCCTTGAGCCTGTTCCAAGGCAAGTTGAGCGGCTCGGACGCTCATTTCTGCCTGTTGCAATTCCCTTTCCCGTTGAGCCTGATTCATTTGCACAAGAGGATCTAGCACTTCTCTGAGTTGTTCATTGTCTTCATCCAGACGGATTTCGGGCGCTTCAGCAGACTGGACGGCCTGGTATGCCTGCTTAGCTTGTTCCAGCTGCAGTTCAGCTTGGCGGATCGCTTGCTGCCGCATCGCTTTGGCACTTTCCAGCTGGGCCTGGGCTGCCTGAAGCGCTGCCTCCGCTTGTTCAATACTGTTGTGAATCTCTGTTGCTTCCAATTCTACTAATAGTTGACCCGCTTCCACTTGGTCACCGTTTTGGACATGCACTTTTTTGACTTCTCCTGTCACAACGGGAAAAATGGGCAGGTGTTCCCTGGCCATCACCGTACCTGTAAATGAGATGGTCTGTTCTACGCTTTGCTTACTGACAGTATAGAACTCAACCGGGTAGACCTCTGCCTCTTCCGTTTGTACATTGGTCCCATTGCATCCGCTTAAGAGCAGGATGACGAATATCAGCAGCAGATACCACTTTCTCATCCCGTACCCCTACTCCTCTCCACAGTTTACATGATTCTCTAACAAGTATACGTTCTGACTGACGGGTCAGTCAACAGCTAAAAAATATACAAAAAGTTGTTTGTGTGGTCTAAAGAAAAGAGAGGATTGCCATCCCCTCCTGTCCACTCTCACATGTGTGCATGTTAGTCTAACGTCATGAGGTAAGCAATGACCTCTTCCTCGTGACCGCGGGCCGTTCCAGCGGGCATGCTGCCGATGCCATTCACCAGGATGTCATACAGCTCTTCACGGGTATACTTTTCGGTTATGCCATGTAAACTGGGCCCCATTCCGCCTTCCAAGTTTTCACCATGACAAGAGACACAGCTTTGCTGTACGACAGCTTCCCCTTCAGCAATCATTTGGGCATCTGCTCCCTCTGGAGCGGCTTCTTCCTCAGGGGTTTCTGTGTCCGGTTCAGCCTCATCAGGTACCGTTTCATCTTCGACTATATCCTCTTCTGGAGGCGGTTCATCGGCTGGCCTGCACCCCCCTGTCAGCAATAACGTCAACAATGTACATACCAGCATTCCTCGATAAAGGAACTTCATTTAAGTCTCCTCGCTTTCTAGAAAGGTTCAGTCAGCGTTAGTATTTGCCACTTTCATGTCAGCTATGTAGCACGAAAGAAAAAAGACAAAAAAAGATTTTCTGGCTACAGCGGCCGCACAAGAACTGGCAACTGATGCAGGATAAGGATTTGATCAGGGTACCGCTGGCAGTGCGGCCACAGCAGAAAGCATGTTGGGCCCGTTAGGTGATATAAACAGGAGAGACAGCAGTTGTAAGGGTTAGGTATAAGCAGGGCTCTCCACATCTGTCTGTATGCTTTCCAGAGCGGTGGTTTGCCACTCATCTCCATTAATGAGAACCGGGTAAAGGGTAACTTCCGGACAGCAGATGAGTTCTTCCCGCCAGCGGGCATCGGTCATTCTTAACAGTCCTGTGCCAAATTGCTCTGTCTGCTCACAGTACAGCCATTCTCCTTGACTGTTTTGGACCAACCGCTCAACTTCACGCTGCCCCTTTGTTTGTTGCCAAAAAGCAATAACGTAATCTTCTCTGTGATGACGGGAGGGTTGATGCTTTTCCGCTCCATTTTTTTGCTCTGTCCCATTTGAGTCAAGGGCTGGCGCAGGGACTTCAGAGGATGCAAATCGCCCGGGATGGGCTGGAAAACAACCGGTTTTAAACTGCTGATGGCCGAAGACAAAGTCTTCAATCATGGCACTCGCAGTTGGATGTTTGCCTGCCCCAGGGCCTTGAAAGACCAACTGGCCGACCGTATCACCTGTGACCATGACAGCATTGGTCACTCCATTCACTTGGGCCAAAGGATGGCCAGCAGGCAAGAAGACAGGCTCAACGCGCCCTTCCACTCCTGTGGCCGTCCTGAACAGGGAGGCAGTCAGCTTGAGCGTCAGGCCGAACTTTTGGGCTGCCTTCAAGTGCCAAGCTTGGACCTCGCTGATCCCACGGCAGGTAAAGCTGGAGCTGTACTCCCAGCTCCCGGTTATCAGGTAAGCTAAAATTTGCAGCTTATATAAGGCATCCCATCCTTCCACATCGCTTGTGGGATCTGCTTCAGCATAACCTAATGCTTGTGCCTCATGCAAAACATCGCTGAAAGATTTTCCCTCCTGACTCATTTTGGTCAAAATATAGTTAGTGGTTCCGTTTAAGATGCCTTGAAGTTCTGAAATATGATTAAACTTTAAAGAATTTTTTAAAGCTGCCAAAATGGGAATACCGCCGGCCACACTGGCTTCATAGCTCAGCCAGGTGCCCGCTTGGCTGGCTATTTGATGCAATCGCTGTCCCCGCTTGGCGATCAATTCTTTGTTGGCTGAGATGACAGGAATGTGATGCTCCAAAAGATAGGAGACATAAAAGTAAGCGGGATCGACCCCCACAATAGCTTCAAAGACCACATCGGGTTTCCGGGCGATAAATGACTCAAAGTCGGTCACCAGCAGCTCCTGGGGGACATTTGGACGTTCCTTACGGCTGTCCTTGATGAGAATGCTGACCACTTCTACCTCCTCACCTAGCAGCCGTTTTAGCCTTTCTTTGCCGGTGGTAATGGCTTCATAAACACCGCTTCCCACCGTACCCAAGCCCAACAATCCGATTCGCAGCATCGGCCATTCTCCTTTCGTCTGCAATTTTTTTCTTTCAATCAAGGAACCTGTCTGCTCACACGCCACAACAATCTTAAATGAAAAACCCCCTTCCGCGAGGAAGGGGGAGAATATGCCCATTAGCATCCTTCCTCTTATCTCTCGAAGATGGAACCATCTTCGCAGGAATTGGCACCTTTCCAGCCTGAGCTGGCGGTTGCCGGGCTTCATCGGGCCAGTCCCTCCGCCTCTCTTGATAAGAGTGGTGACGTCACGCTATTCAGTTGAAAGGGGGTATAAGACTTGGCAATGCTTTTAAGTCTTGAAAATTATCTTAAGATATTCGCACTTGATTGTCAATGGTTCGCAATCACTGTTTTTCTTCTGACTGCTCTTTCTTCGGGGGATACAGTGTTTTTAAATCATCCTGAACCGTTTTTTCCCAGAGGGGGACACCCACGCGGTAAGCAGAACGGGAAATCATCAGTGCGGCCACGGGCGCTGTCAAAAACACAAACAGAATTGCTAATAAAATTTTTCCGCTGAAGATCCCGTGTTGCCACCAAAAGTAAAGGAAAGCGCTGAGCATGATACAGATCACCCCGAGGGTTGCGCTTTTGGTAGCGGCATGCAAGCGGCCATAGACATCTGGAAAGCGCATCAGTCCTACGGATCCTAATAAGCAAAAAAATCCGCCGATGAAGAGGAATATACTAATGACGATCTCGATCAAGATCAAGGACAGTCCCCCTTTCGATAAATTTAGCTAAAGCGATGGTTCCGATAAAGGCTAATATACCGATCACCAGGGCCACTTCGACATAGGCCAAGGTGTTTTGAACCATGATCAAAAGTCCCACAAAACCGATTAGGTTAATGCCAATGGTATCCAATGCCACCACTCTGTCAGCGGTGGTAGGTCCTTTCAGGACGCGCAGGAAACAAATGAGGATAGAAACTGACATCATGATCAAGACCAGCCATAACACGGCTGATAGCATCAGCGGGTCACCTCCAGAATGGCCCGTTCAAAGCCCTCTTTAATGTTTTTGACCGCTTCTTCTTTGTCTTTCATGTGAATAAAGTGGACATAGATGATGTCTCCCTCCTCGGAGAAAGCCATCGATAAGGTTCCGGGTGTCAGAGAGATCAAAGCGGCTAAAGTCGTCTTTTCCCAATCCGTCTTCAAGCTAGTGGGGACCGCCACAATACCAGGTGTAATGTTGAGCCTTGGACTCAGCACGATTTTGAGCATATCGATGTTAGCCAGGATCAACTCGTATATAAACAAAGCGATTAACTTCACCAGGGCCACGACACGCTCCATATAAAAGCGGGTTCCTAAAAAGCGGCGTAACACAAACAAGAGAACAATCCCCAAGACATAACCTAACGTAAATTGCACAAAAGTGAACTCATTCTGCAAAAACATCCATAATATGGCGATGCCAATGTTAATCACAATCTGAAAGGCCATAACAACCTACCCCTTATTTTGAAAATGAGAGGCTTCAGCGCCGCCGCGCTGAAGTGAAACAGCTACTGTCCAAGCACAGCCCGGATATAAACTGTTGGATCTAAAATCTGCTCAGCGACTTCCAAGGAGAAGCGGAAAATGGGCTCGGCCCCTAAACCAAGTCCGATCGTGAGTACAATCAGCGGGGCAATGGGCCACAGCAAACCGCTCACTCTGGTCCGTGCCTGCTCCTCAGAATGTTTTTGTTCACGCCAAAAGGCATACATAAATATTTTCATCATGGAGAACAAGGTGAGCAAGCCGACGACTAAGCTGACAAAGACGATAAACCAGCGGCCTTCTTCCAGACCCGCTAAAATTAAGGCAAATTTGCTGAAGAACCCACTCAATGGCGGAATGCCTGCTAGGGAAAGGGCCGCGACTAAAAACAGCCACCCCAGCCAGGGATGGGTTTTGAGCAGTCCCCCCATTTTATGCAAATCGGTGGTGCCCGTCACTTTTTGTGTCGCTCCGGCAAACAAGAATAATGCTGCTTTAACAATGATATGGTGGGCAATATAGTAAATGGCACCAGCTAAGGCCAAGGGGGTATAAATACCCAAGCCCATCACCATATAGCCTACCTGGCTGATGATGTGATAGGATAAAATGCGCTTAAAATCAAATTGGCTGACCGCCCCTAACACACCAAAGAACATAGTGGCACCGGCCAAAGCCAGAATAATATTGTGGGTAAAGGCCGGGTCATGGGTAAAGATGAGCGTAAACGTGCGAATGATCGCATAGATTCCTACTTTTGTTAACAATCCGCCGAACAAGGCAGCAATGGCCGCTGGTGGACCGAAATAGGAGCGGGGCAGCCAGAAATAAAGGGGAAAGAGTGCGCCCTTAATGGCAAAGACCAAAAGCAAGACAATGGCAATCACATTAAGAATTCCCTGTTGGTCTGCTTCGGCGACCCGCTCGGCAATATGGGCCATGTTCAGCGTACCTGTCACTCCGTACAGGTAAGCGATGCCAACGATAAACAGAATGGATGAGAAAATATTGATGGCCACATATTTAAACGATTCCCGCAGCTGATATTTGGTGCCGCCGAACACAATCAGGATATAGGAGGCAATCAGCATCACCTCAAAGAAAACGAACAGGTTAAAAAGATCTCCTGTTAAAAAGGCACCGTTGACCCCTGTTAACAAGAAAAAGTAGAAGGGATAGAAGTAAAACTTTTCGCGGTCAGGGTGAATGGTTTTAAAGGCAAAGAACAAACAGACAAAGCCAACAATAGCACACAAGATCACCATCATCGCGGCAAATAAATCGGCCACAAGCACGATACCAAAGGGAGCAGGCCAGTTGCCCAGCTCCAATGTTTGAATGCCTTCATGATAAACAACATAGGCCAGATAGATGGACACAGCCAGCAACATTGTTACCGCGACGGCGCTGATCACATGCTGAACTGTGCGGTGTTTGCTAAAGAAAATCAGCACCACACCAATGATAAACGGCAAAAGGATGGGTACAATGACTAAGTTATTCATCGGCAGATCCCCTTAACTGGTCTAAATTGTCGGTTTGATGTTCCTTATATGTCCGGTAGGCCAAAACCAGCAAAAATGCAGTCACGCCGAAACTGATTACAATCGCTGTCAAGATCAAGGCTTGGGGCAATGGATCAGTATAACTTAACGCATCTTCTCCCAAAAGGGGAGGGGCACCTGTCTTTAGTCTGGCCATGGTTAATAAAAGCAAGTGTGCGCCATGGGACATGAGGATAAGCCCCAACACAACCCTCAGGATACTTTTGGTTAAGATCAAATAAGTGCCAACCATAAACAGGACACCGACCAAAACGGACATTAGAAGTTCCATGCCTATCGATCCTCCCCGATGGTCAGAATAGACAACAACGTAATGCCTACAACGGTTAAGTAGATACCCACGTCAAACAGCACAGCTGTAGCCAGCTCCGTCTCTCCCAGGAAAGGAAGGTCAAAGTAGTCAAAAAACTGGGTGAGGAAGGGATAACCAAGCAGCATGCTGGCCACACCCGTTCCCAGTGACAACAATAAACCGATGGCGATCATCCAGGTGTAGTTAAACGGGATTATCTGTTTGATGGTCTTCAAGTCAAAACTGAGATATAACAATAACAGCGCGGCGGCCGTCATCAGTCCGCCGATAAATCCTCCGCCTGGATTGTGATGTCCAGCAAAGAAGAGATAGATGGAGAAGGAAAGAATGATAAAGACTACAACACGAGTAATGGTATAGAGCATGACATTGTTTACTCTCATACATCTTCCCTCCCCGTCATGCGCAGTTTAACCATGGTAACCACACCCAAGGCAGCTATGGCCAAAACAAGCACTTCCAGGACGGTATCAAGCCCCCGGAAGTCAACCAAAATCACGTTGACCATATTTTTTCCGCCCGCCAGGGTATAAGAATTTTCAATGAAATAAGTTGAAATCGGCTCGAAGTTAAGATGGTGACCCGCTGCCAGTGAACCAAAGGCAATCAGCGTAACGATAGCACCCACCGCAACTGAAATGATCACATTGGTCCATTTGAAGATCGGCTTGAATGATTCTTTACGCAGCTCTGGCAAATGATAGAAACAGAGCAAGAACAAGACCACCATCACTGTCTCCACCAACAATTGGGTGAGTGCCAAGTCAGGGGCACGGAACACAACAAAGAGTAATGCCAATAAGAAGCCAATGACACCAACAGCGATAATGGCCGTCAGGCGATGGTTGATAAAAGGTACACTTAAGGTGGATAAAATAAAGACAATGGCCAGGATCCACACGTAAGTTGAAATAGGTGCCACAGATTCCATATCAATCGCCAAAGCTTGGTAACGGTAAGTGGCATAACCCAAAAGCAAAATCATGAAGACAGACATATAGGCAAAATAATCTCGCAACAAGCCCGTCATTTGTACTCGGGTAATTGCGATCGAGCCCTTTATGAGGCCCACTAGAGCACTGTCATATATATGATTGAGGGGATCGGTTTGCCGCAGACGCTCGTAGATTGACTCCCCCTTAAACATGACACGGTACAGCACTGTTCCCGCAGCAACCACACCGATGGTCATCATCAGTTCCGCATTAAAGCCGTGCCACATATAAATATGGACACCAAAGTGGTCAATGGTTTCCAGCAGCATGGGTAAAATGGAAACCATGGCGGGTTTGAGTAAGGTGTGGGACAAAACGTTCGGGAAGAAGCCCAAAATAATAACCAACGAACCCAGAATGACCGGACTGACCAGCATGCCGACCGGTGCTTCGTGAGGTTTTTTATCCAGTTTTTCCGGCTGATATTTCCCGGTAAATGTTTTAAAGAGCAAGATCATGCTGTAGATAAAGGTAAACACACTGGCCACCCATGCAATGACAGGAAAAAGCAGTCCCCATGTTTCCATGTTGAAAATGTCTAATTGGGCAGCTCGGAGCACAGCTGTAAAAAACATCTCTTTACTCAGAAAGCCGTTAAAGGGGGGCAGGCCAGCCATAGATAAAGAGCCGACAACCGCTAAGGTGAAAGTGACCGGCATGAAAGTCATCAAACCGCCCAGCTTGCGAATATCACGTGTGCCTGTTTCGTGATCCACAATGCCGACCACCATGAACAAACAGCCCTTAAAGGTGGCATGGTTGATGAGATGAAAAACAGCGGTCAGGGTGGCAATTAAATACAGTTCAGACTCCGGTGAGCCATAGCCAAAGTGAACAGCACTGGAGCCAATGCCCAGCAAACACATGATCAGGCCCAACTGGCTGACCGTGGAGAAAGCCAGGATCGATTTTAGATCCGTTTGCTTAATGGCAGAATAAGAGCCCCAGATTAAGGTGAACAAACCAAATCCAGACACGATCCAGAACCATTCTGCTCCTCCGGCAAAAACAGGCGTCAGGCGAGCAACCAGGTAAATCCCTGCTTTGACCATGGTGGCCGAATGCAAATAAGCACTGACAGGCGTAGGGGCTTCCATGGCATCGGGAAGCCAGATATGAAAGGGAAATTGAGCAGATTTGGTAAACGCGCCCAACAAGACGAGCAGCATGGCAGGCAGAAAGAGGGCATGTCCAGCAATTACATCTGCCTGAGCGATCAGTTCACGAATGCTGAACGTTCCGGCCATCACGTACAGAAGTGAAAAGCCAGCCAGCATGGCGAAACCGCCAAAAACGGTGATTAACATTGATTTTTGGGCCCCATAACGGGATTTTTCCCGGTGGAACCAATAGCCGATCAAAAGAGATGAAGCCAAACTAGTCAATTCCCAGAACACGTACAACACAATTAAATTATCGGCCAAGACCACGCCCAGCATGGCGCCCATAAACATTAGCAGATAAACATAAAAGTTGTTTAATGCTTCCGTTTTTTTAGAAAGATAATAGATCGAGTATAAGACGACCAGGGCGCCAATTCCTGTAATCAAGAGAGCAAAGAGGAGCCCTAACCCGTCTACATAAACAGTAAAGTTGATCCCCAGTGACGGCACCCAGGCCATTGTTTCCATAATGGACTCTCCGTTAGCAACCGACGGCAAAAATTGAATAAGATACGCAAAAAGGAGAACAGGCAAAAGCAGAACAAACCAGCCTGTATGAATCTGACGCAAGTATCTGTATAAGAAAGGCACAACGATGGCCATCAAAAAAGGTGCCAATACGGCGAGATGCAGCAAGGTCAATGATGATACCTCCTTTACCCTCTCCTAAATGATCCCCTCTGAAAAATCCCTTTAAATTATAGCGTAAAATTTTTGCCCTTGCACCTTATGGTGTCTCATCAATTAAAATTTCACTCTTTTTTTGTGGTCTTATAAATAAGAAGGAAAACAGCAAAAAATTATTTGTTAAAATTTTGTGAACAAAAGGTGATAAACAGCTTTGAGGTATAAACTCTTTTTTTTTTTACCAAGATAAAAAAAGGAGTGTGGAGCAAAAATGTGGACAAAAGCTGGTGTTGCCTTAGGTATTTTCATCGTGCTTTTAAGTTCTGTCTGGTATTACGATCAGATCATTCTGCGTGACAAACATCCTTCCTTGCAGCTGATTAATGACCCTGATCAGGATGGCATTGAGATTCAGCAAATCAATCCTGAGCATTTATATTTGGAACCCATCATTGAGCCGTTTAAACCCCGGGAGTATATACGTATTTATGAACTGCCTTTACCTTAGCATCCTATATGGGATGCTTTTTTTGCTGACTAGAGAAGAAAAAGAAGCGAACACGGTCCAATATTTTGTTACAATATGGTATGATGGACTGGTTGGAGGTGACGTTGGTTGTTAAAGCAACTTCTGCCGGATTTGTATGTTCCCTCGGTGTATGATATTGACCTTGAAGCCTTAAAACAACGAGGGGTGAAAGGCATCATTACCGACTTGGATAATACCCTGATTGAATGGGATCGTCCCAGTGCCACCCCTGAGCTGGCCGAATGGCTCAAAAAGGTGGAGCATATGGGTTTTAAAATTGTGGTGGTATCAAACAATAATGAAGACCGGGTGAGGCGCTTTTGCCAGCCGTTAAGCATCCCGTTTATACATAAAGCGAGAAAACCGTTCCATTTTGCATTTAAGCGGGCGCAGCACATGATGAACTTGTCCTCCCGGGAAGTGGTGGTGATCGGCGACCAATTGCTGACCGATGTGCTGGGAGGCAACCGCCTGGGGTTATATACCATATTGGTTGTGCCTGTAGCGGATACAGATGGCTTTTTTACCCGCATCAACCGGCGCATTGAGCGCATTGCCTTTTATTGGATGAGAAAAAAAGGTATGCTGACCTGGGAACAAGAAGAGGGAAGGAGGTAAAGATATGGCCGTGTTCTGTACAGGATGCGGGGTGAAGTTGCAAAGTGAAAATCCTGGGCAATCAGGATATGTTCCTGCTTCAGCTTTGGAAAGGGAACAAGTCATCTGCCAGCGCTGTTTCAGAATCAAGCACTACAATGACTTGACGCCAGTACCCATGGACCATGATGAGTTCATACATATTTTGCACCGGATCGGGGAAGCGAGAGCCCTGGTGGTGAAAATTGTCGATCTGTTTGATTTTAATGGCAGCTGGCTGCCCGGTCTGATGCGTTTTGTCAATTTTAACCCTGTTGTGCTTGTCGTCAATAAAACAGACCTGTTTCCCCGTGTCAACTGGGGGCGGATTGAACAGTGGGTTCGCCGCCAAGCCAAGGAAGGGGGGCTAAAACCGGTTGACGTCGTCTTTTGCAGCGCAGAGAAGGGAACAGGTATTCAAGCATTGATGAAATCCATTGAACAGCACCGGCAGGGGGGAGATGTGTATGTAGTTGGCGCCACTAATGTGGGCAAATCGACCTTGATCAACCAGATTTTAAAGCAGGCCGGAGCGGAGAAAGCCCCGGTTTTAACCACGTCCAGATTTCCAGGAACAACATTGGATATGATTAAAATCCCCCTTGATGATGGACAGGCTCTGTATGACACCCCTGGTGTGATTAATGACCACCAAATGGCCCATTATGTCGCTTCCGAAGATTTGAAAGTCATTTTACCTAACAAGCCGCTTAAGCCTAAAGTTTACCAGCTTAATCCCCGTCAAACTTTATTTTTCGGGGGATTGGCCCGGCTGGATTTTGCGAGCGGAGAGCGTCAATCTTTTGTCTGTTATATGTCTAACGAGCTTCCTATTCACCGTACCAAATTGGAGAAAGCGGATGAATTGTATAGCAAGCACCTTGGCGGAATGTTGAGCCCTCCCGGGAATGAATCGCTAAAGGAGTGGGGACCTCTGGATCAACATACCTTTAGTCTGAAAGATGAACCATGTGATATTGTCTTTTCCGGTCTGGGGTGGGTAGCTGTAAAGGGGACGGGAGCCCGGCTGACAGCCTACGCCCCCAAAGGGGCAGGCGTCTATGTACGCCCCTCGATGATTTAGGCCCAATCTGTCCCTGTATTTAGTTTTACGTCAGTGGCTTAAGGAAAATGAGTATCTATGAGCTGGGAGAGGAGGAATGGGGGTGTCCGCATCACAAAAACAGTTATTCGGGTTGTTTGCCCACCCGGTTGGCCACAGCTTGTCTCCCGTCATGCACAACAGGGCTTTTCAAGCATTGGGGTTACCGTTTTATTATCATCCTTTTGATATTCCTCCTGAGCGCTTGCCGGAGGCGGTTGCCGGATTAAAAGCGCTGGGCATCAGGGGAATTAATGTGACCATTCCCCATAAGGAAAACATTGTTCCCCTGCTGGATGAGCTGGATCCCGAAGCGGAAGCGATTGGGGCAGTCAATACGGTTGTTTTGTCTGAAACAGGCCGGTTGACCGGGTATAATACAGATGGAGCCGGTTATGTGCAGTCGTTGCTTTCGGAGACAGGGATCAACTTGAAAGAGACAAACGTCCTGCTGTTGGGAGCCGGTGGCGCAGCAAAAGCGATTGCGGTCTATCTGATTAAACACGGCTGTGCCAGTTTGACCATTGCCAACCGGACGGAACACAAAGCCGAAACATTGGCGCACCATGTTCAGCGTTACGCCGCTCAGAGCCATGCTGGGAAAAGGAGTTCCTCACCCGTGCGGATTAATGTCCACAGCTGGTCCCAGCTGGACCGAGACGGGGTGAAGGCATACCAGCTGATCATCAATACCACGCCTGTCGGGATGTGGCCTAATGTGGGGCAGGTCCCTCTCGAACTGAAAGAACTTTCTCCGGGAACCATTGTCAGCGACATTGTTTACAATCCTCTGCAGACTGCGTTTTTAAAGGCGGCTGAACAACTTGGCGCACAGGTTCACCACGGGTTGGGCATGTTCATCTATCAGGGGGCGTTGGCCTTCAAACTGTTTACCGGGTATGAAGCCCCCCTTGAGGTCATGCGCAAGGTTGTGAAGGATCAGCTCAACTTATCGTCATCGCAAGGGAAATGAGATCGAAGGAGGGAAGAACATGCTAACCGGAAAACAAAAGCGTTATTTGCGTTCACTGGCCCACCATCTGAATCCTATTTTCCAGGTGGGCAAAGGGGGCGTCAACGACAATATGCTGCAGCAAATCAAGGATGCGCTTAAAGCCCGGGAACTGATTAAGGTATCCGTTTTACAAAACTGTGAGCAGGACAAACATGAGGTGGCTGAAGAGTTGGCCCAGGGCACCGGGGCTGAACTGGTTCAGGTTATCGGCAAACAGATTGTGCTGTACAAAGAGTCGGAGGAAAACAAGCAGATTGAGTTGCCGTAAAATTGGCCTCTTGGGCGGAACATTCGACCCGGTGCATCTTACCCATTTGCACATGGCTGAAGTGGCCCGGGATGAATGTCAATTGGATGAAGTCTGGTTTGTGCCTGCCAAGGTGCCCCCTCATAAGCAAGGATGCCCTATTACACCGGGAGAGACGAGGATTGAGATGCTTAAGCTGGCGCTGAAAGGTATTCCTTATTTCAAACTCTCTCTGGTTGAGTTCGAACGGGAAGGGCCGTCGTATACGATTGACACCGTTAAGCATTTGCAACGCCGTTATCCTGAGTGTCGCTTTTACTTCATTATTGGCGGAGACATGATAGCCGAACTGCCTGCATGGCACAAAATTGAGGAACTGGTTCAGCTGGTAAGATTTATTGGCGTGGGACGGCCGGACGTCACTCGTAAAATTAGCCACCCATGGGCACGTTATGTCCACCAAGTGGAGATGATTCCCTCCCATCTGTCTTCCTCCCTGATCCGCAAGCGGAGGCAAGAGGGAAAAAGCATTCGTTTTCTAGTGCCTGAGCCTGTATACGAGTATATTGAACGTCACGGCTTATATCACACGAGTGGCAAATACAGCCGAAACAAAGGAGAATGATGGATGTTTGCCCAAAGGAAACTGAACCGGGAAGAAATGTTTGCACAAGTGAAAAAGGTATTAACTCCTCACCGTTACCAGCATACGATTGGAGTCTGGCAAACAGCTGTCCGCTTGGCAGAGCGGTATGGTGCCGATGTGGAGAAAGCAGAAGCAGCTGCCATTTTCCATGATTATGCGAAATACAGACCAGAGGGTGAAATGCGCAAGCTGATTGAAACGGTAAGAGAGATTCCTAATGACTTGGTGGAGTACAACAAAGAATTATGGCATGCCTTTGTAGGCGCTTATGTGGTCAAGCATGAAGTGGGGCTCCAAGACGAAGAAGTGCTGGCCGCGATCCGTTATCATACCACGGGAAGAACTGGCATGACCCCGCTGGAAAAAGTGGTTTATCTGGCTGATTACATAGAACCTGGACGCTCCTTTCCCGGAGTGGACGATGTGCGGCGGACAGCTGAAGAGGATCTGGACCGGGCAGTATACATGGCTTTGGAGAGGACCATCCGTTTTCTTGAAGAAAGAGGGGAAAAAGTGTATCCTTTGAGCAGAGCTGCTTATGAAGACTTGAAAATTAAGGAGGAATCCCATGGAGACTCAGGACCTTCTTAAAGCGGTGGTGGATAGCGCCGAAGATAAAAAAGCCCAGGATATTGTGGTGCTGGATATTAGAGGGTTGTCTGTCGTTGCCGATTATTTCGTGATTTGCCACGGGAACTCGGAAACACAAGTACAAGCCATAGCTGAGGCTGTGCGGGAAAAGGCTGAGGAAATGGGATTAAATCTCAAGCCGCTGGAAGGCTTTGAGCAGGCCCGCTGGGTGTTGATTGATCTGGGAGATGTGATTGTTCACGTCTTTCACAGGGAAGAGCGTGAGTTTTATAATCTGGAAAAAATTTGGGCAGATGCGCCCCGCCTGGCTTGGTCAGCTGAAAGATAAACAAGGTTTAAGCTGAGCCGCAAACGGAAAAAATAAACAGTAAAAACAATAAAAAATCCCTCGAAAAATGTTGACATGCCTTCTGGTTGTTGCATATAATTCATACTAAAATACTATCAATCCCTATTGACAGACGAATATCAGGGTAAAGGGCGATGAGCAGGAGTAGTAGCTTCTGTTTTGCTTTACAGAGAGTTGACGGGTGGTGCAAGTCAACAAGCAAAAGGAAGCGAACTCGCCTGTGGAGTCCGTAAAGGTGAAGCTGAGTAGCCTTTACCGTTTTCCGCGATAAGGAGCAATGAGGAAACAGCAGTGTTGCCTGATCATTTGTAAATTAAAACATTTTTCACAACCATGCTGCTGTTTCGAATTAGGGTGGTACCACGGGAAGGTAGTTAACGTGAACAAACCTCTCGTCCCTAGCCAGAAGGCGCTGGGGGTGGGAGGTTTTTTAGTGACATCCACCGGTTTTGTTCAGCTGGTACATAAGTTTTCAAAAACATCAAGAGATAGAAGGAGGTTGCGGCATGTCCAAAGCAGGTTCAAGTTATCCCTTCCGTGACATTGAACGGAAGTGGCAAACGTACTGGGAAGAAAACAAAACTTTTAAAGCGACCGATGATCCGGATAAAGAGTATTTTTACGTACTGGATATGTTTCCCTATCCTTCCGGTGCCGGACTGCACGTGGGCCATGTGGAAGGATATACGGCCAGTGATATTGTGGCCCGTTACAAGCGGATGAAAGGCTATAATGTATTGCACCCTATGGGCTGGGATGCCTTTGGCCTGCCTGCCGAGCAGCATGCTTTAGAGACCGGTGAACATCCGCGGGAGATAACCAAGCGCAATATTGACAACTTCCGGCGCCAGCTCAAATCCCTAGGCTTTTCCTATGACTGGGACCGAGAATTTAGCACCACGGATCCAAAGTATTACAAGTGGACCCAGTGGATTTTTTTGAAACTGTACGAAAAAGGATTGGCTTATATCGATGAAGTGCCAGTCAACTGGTGCCCTGCCTTAGGCACAGTCTTGGCCAACGAGGAAGTGATCGATGGCAAGAGTGAACGGGGCGGCCACCCGGTCATCCGCAAACCGATGAAACAATGGATGCTCAAAATTACGGCTTATGCTGACCGTTTGCTGGAAGATTTGGATGAGCTGGATTGGCCTGAAAGCATCAAGGAGATGCAGCGGAACTGGATCGGCCGCTCGGAGGGGGCCAACATCACCTTCCGCGTTGACGGCCATGATGAAAGTTTTGTGGTCTTTACCACCCGCCCAGATACGTTGTTTGGCGCCACCTATTGCGTATTGGCACCGGAGCATCCGCTGGTAGATAAAATTACCACCCCTGAACACCGTGAAGCCGTCAAAGCATACCAGGAGCAGGCAGCCCGCAAGAATGACCTGGAGCGCACTGAACTGCAAAAAGAGAAAACCGGCGTGTTTACTGGTGCCTACGCCATCAACCCGGTTAATGGGGCCAAACTGCCCATTTGGATTGCTGACTATGTGCTGGCCCATTATGGCACAGGGGCCATTATGGCCGTTCCCGGACATGATGAGCGTGACCATGCGTTTGCCAAAAAATATGATCTGCCTATCGTGGAAGTGGTCAAAGGGGCGGAGGATATTCAAGAAGCCGCCTATACAGGAGACGGGGAGCACATCAATTCCGGGTTTTTAAATGGCTTGTACAACAAAGAAGCGATCGAAGCGATGATCAACTGGCTGGAAGAAAAAGGGATTGGCGAGCGCAAAGTCAGTTACAAGATGCGCGACTGGCTGTTCAGCCGCCAGCGCTACTGGGGAGAACCTATCCCTATTTTGCATCTGGAAGACGGCAGCATAAAACCTGTCCCTGAATCAGAATTGCCCTTGACTCTGCCGGAAGTGGACGAGATTAAACCGTCTGGCACCGGTGAATCGCCGCTGGCCAATGTGGAAGAATGGGTCAATACGGTCGATCCTGAAACAGGAATGAAAGCACGGCGGGAGACCAATACCATGCCCCAATGGGCCGGCAGCTGCTGGTACTATTTGCGTTTCCTTGATCCCCATAATAAAAAAGAACTGTGTTCAAAAGAGCAGCAGGAAAAATGGCTGCCTGTGGATCTGTATATTGGCGGTGCTGAGCATGCGGTTCTCCATCTTTTGTATGCCCGTTTCTGGCATAAGGTGTTATACGATCTGGGTCTGGTCACCACCAAAGAACCCTTTAAGAAACTGGTGAACCAGGGGATGATCCTAGGTGAAAACAATGAAAAAATGAGCAAATCCAAAGGCAATGTGGTCAATCCTGACGATGTGATTGAAGAATACGGGGCCGACACGTTGCGGGTGTACGAGATGTTTATGGGTCCGCTGGAGGCCAGCAAACCGTGGAGCACGGATGGCTTGGAAGGGGCTCACCGCTTCCTTAACCGCGTCTGGCGCCTGGTGATGACAGAGGATGGCACTCTGGCTGACAATATCCAAGATGTAGAGGGCAGCGAAGCGTTTCAGCGCATCTGGCACCAGACGATCAAGAAAGTGACCGAGGATATTGAGGGGCTCCGGTTTAATACAGCTATCAGCCAGTTGATGGTCTTTGTCAATGAGGCCTACAAACAAGACGTATTGCCCAAACGGGCCATTGAGGACTTTGTTAAATTGCTGTCCCCCATTGCCCCCCATATCTGCGAAGAAATGTGGCAGGCTCTCGGTCATCAAGAGACGCTGGCTTATGAGCCCTGGCCCACATATGACGAAAGCTTGCTGGTGGAAGACAGCGTTGAAATTGTGATTCAGATTATGGGCAAAATCAAGGCACGCATGGAGGTGCCGGTTGATTTAAGCAAAGAAGAGCTGGAACTGAAAGCCCTTGAACATGAAAAAATTAAGGACGAACTGGAAGGAAAAACCATCCGCAAAGTGATTGTAGTTCCCAATAAATTGGTCAACATTGTGGCAAATTAAAGACTAGCATCATGCCCTAATCCCTGTTAGGAAGGGGTTAGGGCATTTTATGCTCGGCATGCGGAAGAAGGCATAAAAAAACCGGAACATTTTCTTTTTTCTTTACGTAAGTAGACAGGATTTTTAAAAAACATGTAGAATAGTGTTAAAAAAGATAAAAAGAAAAGGCATGTTTCGAAGCGCAACAGGTTAGGTGGATGTTTTGTAAAACATTTCTTGCACCAGTTCCACATCTTCGTTGAACTTAAGCTGAGTCGCTTTGAACAGTTTATGGAACATGTCATCCACTTCCCGTTCCAGCACGCTGATGCCGACACCGGTAACGCCCCCTGGCACACACACCCTCTCTTGCAAAGACTCCAGAGTAAATTTGTTTTTGGCCATGAGTGCTCCAAAACCGATCATCATCTGGGTGAAGAGGGTGACCGCTTTATCCCGGGGAATTCCTGTTTCTTCTACAGCAGCGTCAATCATCCGTTGCAGAAGGAAGCTGATAAAAGCCGGGCCGCAGCTGGCAATATCAGCAGAGATACGGGTATATTTTTCATCCAGCCACAGGGGGTGGCTGATCGATTTCATCAGCTGGAAGAGGACATCTTTATCCCGTTCGGTCAGGCGCTCGCCGGCCATGATCAGGGAAGCCCCTCGCCCTGCGGAATTCGTAATGCTTGGAATCACTTTGGCCACTTTCGCTTTTAATTTCCGTTCCAAGTCTTTAATTTCAACGGGGCTTGTGATGGAAACAATGAGGTGTTCTTCATGCACCTCATCCTTGATTTGGTCAATGACCGTTTGGAATTCAAGCGGCTTAATGCAGAGAAAGATAATGTCGGCTCTCTGTACCACACGGACGTTGGAAGGATAAGCGTGTAAACCTGTGTATCTTTTAGCCAGCGCTTTAACTTTGTCAAATGTCCGGTTAGAGGCATGGATTTGTGACGGCAATAGGGCTTTGGTTTCAATAAAGGCTTCGATCAGGATACTGCCCATGCTTCCCGTGCCAATAAAACCGACGCGCATACTCCAATCCCCCTATCCCGTTTATGTTATACATATGTGGGCAGTGCTTGGCACATACCTCTTTTTCTGGGGAAAGGTTAAAAATTTAATAAGGAGCAGATAGGCGTGTTTAATGGGTGGACAAGCCGTGAAAAAATGCTGCTTTCGGTAACCATCATCCTGCTGCTGGCAGTGGCCAGCCTCTTGTTCAGCCGCTGGTGGGACCATCATGCACACGCACCCGCTGGCAGCTTAACGTTTCCAGCTGCTTTTGAGCAGTTTGAGCAGGAAAAGGTCCGGCTTCAAGGGGTTTCAATAACGACAGATGGCGGAACGGCTCCAGAGCAACAGGCAAAAGATAAAACGGTTGTGGTCGACATTAAAGGGGCGGTTCAAGTTCCCGGCGTGTATTCGTTAACAGACCAAGAGCGAGTTATCGATGCCATCCATGAAGCAGGCGGTCTGGCCGAAAACGCGTCTACGCTCCTTCTAAACCTGGCCCAGCCTTTATTTGATGGCATGGTGATTTACGTGCCCACAGAGGAAGAAGTGGAAAGGGAAGAACTCCCCCGCATATCACCTTCTGGAGCGGGCTTAGAGGGAAATGCTGCGGCTAAAATCAGCATTAACCGGGCGACAAAAGAAGAATTGCAACAACTGCCAGGCATTGGCCCGACACGTGCAGAAGCGATTATCCGCTACCGGGAAGAGAACGGTCCCTTTGGTTCTGTAGAAGAGATTATGAATGTGTCCGGGATCGGTCCAAAAATATTTGAGAATATTAAAGAGGAAATTGAACTTTAAGAAGGTGATGGACACTTGCGTAAATCATGGGATCATTACTTTATGGATATGGCCTACATGGCGGCCTCCCGGGCCACATGCCCCCGCCGGCATGTAGGCGCAATTCTTGTTAAGGATAAGAAGATTTTGGGCACAGCCTATAATGGTGCACCGGCCGGGGTGCCTGATTGTTATGAGGCAGGTTGTATGCTGGTGGAAACCTATGAGGAAGAGGACGGACAAATGGTTAGAAAGGAGCGGTGCATCCGCGCCATTCATGCCGAACAAAATTTGCTGCTGTTTACAGACAGGGAAGACCGGCAAGGGGCAACGGTATATGTGACAGACCAGCCATGCTGGACCTGCACCAATATGTTAGCCAACAGCGGCATTGCCGAGATTGTGTATCACCGGGCCTATGCCAAAGACCAGGACAAGGTGAGGGCGCTGTTGAAACAGAAGGGTATTGTGCTCCGCCACCTTTCAAATTATGTTCCGCCTGCCGGGTTAAAACGAGAGGTGGTCGAGTAAGCCCCTCTGCACAGCCTTTGAATTGTAACCACAAGAACCGGGATTGGGGCTGGCCAACACTCTTAAATGGAAAGTAAGTGAAAATATGTTGGAGTTGGCGACCTATTTCATCGTTTTGTTTACATTACAATTAATGATCATTCTCCAAGGGGGCTCTTCATGGTGGTTCAATCTGATCTGGGCCTCTTTTTTTGTCGCTTTATTCCTGGGGCGGGACAAGTTGTATTATCCGCCAGATCATCCCCATGCCAAGCTGCGCAGACAAAATATCCGCCTCTGGCTGGGCCTTTTTATTTTGCTTATTTTTTTCAACCTCTATTTTTCTATCTATGTGGCAACGCAGCACCAGTCAGCTATCACCTCATTCTTTACCGGGCAAGTGTTTAAAGGGGGGAGTGCATGGGAAGAAAAACGTTTGGCCCACATGGCACATATCAACCAAAGTTACGAACACGTGACGTTAAAAGGAACGATCCGTTCGGCTGTTGACATCGATGGTAACAGGGTCCGCTTTGACTTAAGGGTGGAGACGATCAATGGGGCTCCTTTAAGCCAAGCAGAGAAAGTTGCCGTTACCCATTTTGTGCGCACACTTAAGGAAAGGGAAAGATACATAGAGGTGCAGCGCGGAGATGAGTGGGAAGGAGTGGTAGATTTAACCCGGGCTCATCCAGCCAGAAATCCGGGGGCATTTGATTATCGACGTTATTTACAACAACGAGGGATCCATTATACGGCCCATGTCAGAGACTTAGGGAACATCCGCTCCAGGCCGGGGGTGGTGGATCAACTACTCAACAGGGCAGATCAATACCGGTTGAAATGGATTGGGCAAACGGAAGCGTTGTTTGGGGAACAGACAGCATCCATTGTGCAAGCGATGACAGTAGGTTACCGGGACGAATTGGACAGACAGGTGTTAGAGATGTATCAGCAACTGGGGATTGTCCACTTGCTGGCTATTTCAGGGCTGCACGTCGGAATCGTGCTTGGCTGTCTGTATCTTTTGCTTTCCCGGTTGCCGCTTACCCGGGAAACCATTTATCTCATCCTGTTTCTCGTGATTCCTGTTTACATCATGTTAAGCGGGTGGCAGGTGTCCGTTGTCCGGGCAGGCTTAATGGCGATGGCTGTTCTCATTTGTCTCTTTTTCCGGCTGCGGCACCATTCCCTGGTGGGGCTGTATGTGGTCTATATCCTGATCCTCATGGTCAATCCTTACTATTTATATCATGCAGGCTTTCAGCTCTCCTTTGCCACCACCTTTGCCCTCATCACTGTGGTGCCTAAGTTGTACCCGCTCTTGCCCGGCAAGAGTGAACGGTTTAAGCAGGCTGTGGCCGTGGCTGTGGTGGCCCAGGCGGTTTCGCTGCCTGTTGTGATGTATCATTTTTATTCTTTTTCCCCGTTGGCACTGCTTATAAATTTGATTCTGGTCCCCTTATATTCTGTGGTGTATATTCCCGGTGCATTTGGACTCACATTGGTCAGCTTCTTCAGCCTTGATCTTATCCGCTTGCCGGCCTGGGCCTATGAAGAGAGCCTCAATCTTTTGCACCGGGGATTGGAGTGGCTGTATCGTTTACCTTGGGCCACGGTCAATACGGGACAGCCAGGATGGTGGTGGCTTATACTTGCGGTTGTGTTACTCGTCATTTTGGGCCGGTGCGCCGAGTTGAGACAAAAGGGAGCGGTCGGGCTGGTTTTGGCTTGTTTTTCCTGTTTGCTTGTCCTCCAACCGCTGCTTCCCTATTTGGACAGGCAAGGGTATGTGATGGTCTTAGATGTAGGTCAGGGCGACGCGATTGTCATCGAGGCGCCTTATCGCCGCGAAGTTGTGTTGATTGACTTGGGAGGGCAGCTGGCTTTTTATCAAGAAGAATGGCAGCGGCCGTCCCGGACATTTGAAACAGGCCGCGATGTGATTTTACCCTATTTAAGGTACAGGGGAATTAACCAGGTGGATAAAGTTATCGTTTCGCACGGTCATTATGATCACTTTGGCGGCATTCAAGGCTTGTTGGGCCATATCTCCATTGGCATGGTGTTATATCCGCCTGTCATGCCTCAGAGTGATTTTGAACGCCTGTGGTTAACCCGAATCCAAGAAAAGGGTATTCCCCTTTACCATGTTAGCAAACAGGATCACTGGGGAAACAATGAAATTCAATTTCTCGTTTTACATCCCCCCTTGCCTCAAGGGGGACTTGTGAAACAGACGCCCAATCTCCATGACTATAATCTGGTGTTATGGAATAAGATTTATGATACCACTTTCATATGGACAGGAGATGTGGAAGAACCAGGTGAATACCAGATGTTAGATGCTTTTCCTTGGTTGCAAGCGGACGTCTTAAAGGTTGCTCATCACGGCAGCCATACGTCCACCTCGGAGCCCTGGCTGGCGCAGATAAAGCCCCAGGTTAGCGTTGTGTCGGTAGGCGGGAACAACCGCTATGGCCATCCTGATCGTGAAGTGATCCGGCGCCTTGCAGAGAGTGGAGCCCCACTGTTTCGGACTGATCATCACGGAGGAATTTTGATCGTCATCCGCCCTGGGCAGTACAGCGTGGTGCCAACTTTACAAGCAGATAGGGAACAGGTACAATAGGCGCATGGTAAATATTGATAAACCAAGGATGAAAAAACCCTGTTCCTCGCATTGGAACAGGGTCAAGGCAAATAGGGCAGGTCTTGCTGGCAAGCTGTCATTATGTAAGCTGGCTAATAATTTCAAACAGCACAAAGATGGCAAACACAGTCATGAAAAAGCCAAACGAAACAATAAAGCCGACACCGGAGTCAATCAGGTCGTTTCGCTGGTCATGGGGCTGTTCAAACTTGTTGCTGCGAACGGGTTGCTCTTGCTTTTGCTGATCATAATTTACACTCATCCACTTCAACCTCCTGTTTCTATTTTAGTATAAAAGAAATGCGTCCAAAAATCCATGCCTTTGAAAATTATTTTTGACGATCTTGCAACAAAAATGACGTTGTTTTCGTCTAACCCATAAGGGGAGAGGGGGAATAGTGAGTGCCAGACAGCGAACTGGTCAAACGGGCTCAGGAAGGCAATCAGGATGCACTGCTTCAATTGTTGCGCGAAATAGAATCCCCTTTATACCGCACTGCTTATTACATGCTGGGTCATGAACAGGATGCTCTGGATATGACCCAGGAAGCCCTGATCCGTATTTATCAAAATATTCATCAGTTTGACAAGAAAGCCCAGTTCAAGACCTGGGCCCAGCGGATTGTAACCAACTTGTGCATTGACCATTTCCGTCAGAAAAAAAACACTGTCTCCACTGACCAGCATGATCACTTGCTCCATCAGCGGCAATATGATCATGTGGAGCAAACCGTTGAACAATCCATTTTAAAGGATGAAATTCAGCAGGCGATAAGCCAGTTAAGCGAGCAGCAGCGGGCCGTGGTCGTTTTGCGCTATCTGCAAGACTTTTCCTACCAGGAAATCGCTGATGCTCTGGACTTGCCCCTCAACACTGTCAAGTCCCATCTGTTCCGGGTCAGAAAAGAGTTACAGCGTCTTCTCTTCCCCGAAGAAGAGGGGAGACTGAAAGGTGGTGTTAAATCGTGAGCTGTGAGGAAGTCCTCCACCTGATACAGCGCCTTTTGGATCATGATCTGACGGAGGACGAACATCGGCAGTTAGAACAACACCTGAGTCATTGTCCCAGTTGTGCCGCCACTTTTCAAAAGTATCAAGCGCTACACCAGCGATTGGAACAATTGCCTCAAGTGAATCCCCCCCTCTCTATTGTGGACCGGATAGATTTTGCCAAAGTGGACGAAAACAATGAAACAATAGGGAAGCAGAGCCATACGTCCACCTTTTTATCAAGCCGTAAAATCGTCTGGGCCATCGGCGGTGTGGCTGCCTTGATTTTAGCGTTAGCGGCTTTTTCCCTGCTGTTCGGCCAAGATCACGAGCAGGCTTTGGACGAAGGCAAACGAATTGATGGCCAAGATCAGCCGTACTATATATCTGCCAATCCAGTCAGCAGTGCCTGGATCATTGAAGAGATTGAATGGGTTTCTGACCATGAATTATACTATGTTCTGTACCATGAAGAGCGGGATGAGCGCCAATATTGGCTGTTCAATGCAGAGAAAAGGGAAGAAGTTCAGCTGGAAGGCCCCTATCCGGAATACCAGCCTGAAGGGTCTTAAGCAGCATGAACAATCGTTGATCACAGGGGTGCGAGGTTACCATGAATATCACGGAGGTCAACACACAAATTAAACAGGGCCATATTGCACCTGTCTATGTTCTGTACGGATCGCAGCGGTTTCTGATCGATGAGATCATTCGCAACTTAAGCGAGCATATTCTGGACGAGGCCAGTGTGGATTTCAATTATGAGACGTTCGACTTGGAAGAACATCCAATCCAGAGTGTACTTGAAGCGGCGGAAACACTGCCTTTCATGGGTGAAAAACGGTTGATCGTCGCCTACGGAGCCCATTTTTTAAGCGGGGCAAAAGAAAAATACAAGGTTGAACATGATTTAGAGGCCTTGATGCGCTATGTAAGCCATCCCGTTGATTATTCTGTATTGGTGCTTGTGGTGCCCCAGGAAAAGCTGGATGAGCGCAAAAAGGTAGTCAAACTGCTGAAGAAAGAGGGGGCTGTTGTGCAAGCCGGTTCCCTGCCACTGGATCAGCTTGTTCCCTGGCTGAAGCAACGTGCAGCCGATCTGGGGGTACAGATCACAGATGAAGCTTGTGCATTGTTACATCAATTTGCCGGGGATCACATGCAGATGCTGGCCAACGAAATGGCTAAAATGGCCAGTTATGTGGGCAAACAAGGCGTCATAACGGAGGAAACGGTTCATCAACTGATTGCCAAAACAGTGGAACAGGATGTGTTCAACCTGGTGGACCATGTGGTGCAACTTAGGGTCAGCCAGGCTTTTGCCACCCTGGAGGAGTTGCTCAGGCGAAATGAAGAACCCATTAAAATATTGTTTCTGTTGGCCCGGCAATTCCGCCTTATCTATCGCGCCAAAGATTTGGCTAAGCAAGGGTATTCTGAGCGCCAGATGAGCCAGATGATGGGTGTCCATCCCTATGTCTGCAAATTGGCGGTAAGGCAAGGACGGCGGTTTTCGCTGAAGCAGCTGGCTGAGGTCCTTGATCAATTGGCTGAGCTGGACTTTAAGCTGAAAACAGGCCAGCTGGACAAACGCTTGGCCCTTGAATTGTTTATTTTGCAGTTAACAAAAAAAGCAGTCTAAAGGTATAAAGGGCGGGGTAAACAGAACCCTGCCCTTATTGTTGCCGCTTAAGCTTGAGTACTTGGCTCCCCCTGCTCTGTATCTGAGAGATATAACAGGAGATTCCACCTGGCTGGTAGAAACCAATCTGGCAATAAAAAAGCTTATTGCTACACGGGCAGTGAGCAATAAGCTTGGTGGTTTCGTTGAGCTTAGGCGGACGCTTCCTTATTGAGGGCGTTAAATTTTTTCATTAAGCGGGACTTTTGGCGGGAAGCCGCGTTTTTATGGATAAGGCCTTTGGAAGCAGCTTTGTCTAGCTTCTTGGTTGCCAGAGCCAGCGCTTCTTTAGCCCCTTGAATATCATTTTGCTCAACAAGCTTTTCAAATTTTTTAATGGCTGTACGTAATGCTGATTTCATCGCGCGGTTGTGGGCGCGTCTTTTTTCGTTTTGTTTGGCACGTTTAATTGCCGATTTGATGTTAGCCACTTTCTTCACCTCCTTGACTGGCGGTTGAACCGTCCAAAATGAACATCAAAAATTATACATTGAAAATATACCAATTGCAACAGTTCAGCCTTAAATCTAAACAATGGTCTTATGGAATAATGTGCGCAGACCGGCGGCACACTAAGCAAAATAGTTGATACAGTAAGGATAACAGTGTGCTGTGAGGTGATCCCCCATGACTGATAACCAACAGAAACAACATCTGGATCTTTCTCCTTACCAGATTCGGACCGATTTAGCTGTTGAAGCGCACCAACTGGCTTTGGAAAAGCAAGCTCAAGCAGAAAGGGCGGAGAAGAAGGATGCCATTGACGGGGTTCGTATTGACGAATTTGAAGAAGATGACATTAAAGTGATTAAAGTCCATATTGATACACAAGAGGCAGCCGAGCGAGTGGGCAAGCAAAAAGGACGGTATTTAACCATTGAAGCCAAGCGCTTAAGGCAGAAGGACAGTGACTTTCAAGATAAAGTCACGACGCTCATGGCCAATCAGTTTTATCAGTTTCTGCACGAGATCGGTATTCCTTCTCATGCCAGTTGTCTGGTGGTTGGTTTGGGGAACTGGAACATTACGCCCGATGCCTTGGGACCCATTGTTGTGGAACATATGATTGTGACCCGTCACCTGTTTAAGCTGCAGCCAGACCAAGTGGAAGAAGGCTTCAGGCCGGTCAGTGCCCTCACTCCCGGTGTGATGGGATTGACCGGGATGGAAACGAGTGACATTATACGGGGAGTTGTCAATGAAACCAAACCAGACTTTGTGGTTGCCGTTGACGCCTTGGCGGCCCGTTCCATTGAGCGTTTAAACACCACCATTCAAATTAGTGACACCGGGATTCATCCCGGATCAGGTGTGGGGAACAAGCGTGTCGGTTTGAACCGGGAGACTTTAGGCATCCCGGTCATTGCTGTTGGCGTACCTACCGTAGTGGATGCCACCTCTATTGTCAGTGATGCCATTGATTTCCTGTTGGCCCATCTAGGCAAAGAAATGCGGGATCAGGAAGAAGGCACCAATGCCAGACGAGCTTTGGTTCCTGGCGGCATGAGCTTTGGTTTTCAAAAGCCGGAAGACTTCGATCCGAGCACCATTCCTGATGAAGAAGGCCGGCGGGCCCTGTTGGGGCTGGTGGGCACCTTGGAAGATCAAGAAAAGCGCCAGTTGATTTACGAGGTTTTAAAACCCCTTGGCCATCACCTGATTGTGACCCCTAAAGAGGTGGACGAGTTTATCGATGATATGGGCAATATGCTGGCCAATGCGATCAGTGCCGCCTTACATGAAAAGATTGATATGAGCAATGTTTCAGCTTATACCCATTAAACTTTTTCACGGGAGACAATCCCCTTTCATCATGTGGTTCTATTTCTTAGCTGGTGTTCATATGCTGGAGTAGACAAGCTAGCTGCTGGGGAACCGCAGATGAAAGGATGATGGACATGTCTCCCCGTTTTTTTAACAAGAGGCGTTCTTATCCCCGCAGGATTCGCCCATTCCGGGGCCAGCACTGGAACGCGTCATACATGGTCAGGCGTATGGCCCTGTATGTGATGATTGGTTTCTTTTCGTTGTTAACCTTAGCTTCTGTTTTTTCCTACGTTCAGGCTCAGTTTAACTTGACCTCAGAAACATTAAAAAAGTGGACAAACCATATGTCAGTTCATACGTTTATCGCTGCCCTTACAGTGGAAATTCCTCAATTGCAAACCTACAATAAATCAGCCCAAGTAGATTTGCCCAAGGTTTCAAATATTGTGGTGGAAATGGCCACCTCGTTAAACCCTGAAGATCCGCGCACTTTGATCCGGCGTGAAATCCCGGGCTTTGCCTTTTTTGACGGGGAATTGATTGTCGCCGGCCAAGGTGTGACCTATGCCGATATTTCCTATGAGTCATCTCCTCCTTTGGATGTGGTGCTGGCCGAACGGGAAGCAATCACCGCAGCATTGGAAGAAGAGGAACGGGATGAAGCACCGTCACAACAGCCTTCCTTAAGTACGGAAGGACGGAAAGTGGTGTTTATCTACCACACCCATAACCGGGAATCATGGATGCCCCATGTTCCTTCCGCTTCTACTCCGGATGAGGCTTTTCATCCTGAAATCAACATTACTAAAGTTGGATTGAGATTAGGGGAGGAGTTGGAAAGAAGGGGCATAGGTGTCCAGGTGGACACGACCGATATTGGCCAGTTGTTAAGTGAGGCAGGCTTGCCATATAACTACTCTTACGCCAAGTCCCGTCACATTGTAGAAACGGCCATACAGGAAAATGAAGATATTACCTTTATGTTTGACCTGCATCGTGATGCTGTGTCACGGGAGAGCACCACATTTGAAATGGATGGCAAAACCTATGCCCGGCCGTTCTTTGTCATAGGTAAGCGCAACCCGGATTATCAAAAGAATGTGAGATTTGCCGAAGAGTTAAACCACCTGTTAGAAGAACGTTATCCAGGGCTGTCCAGGGGCATTATGGCCCGAAATAGAGGCAATGCAGAGTATAATCAATCCATTTCTGAGCACAATGTATTAATAGAAATTGGTGGTGTGGAAAATACATTGGAAGAATCATACCGGACCGCTGAAATACTGGCTGAAGTGATTGCCGATCTTTATTGGGAGAAAGCAGGCGTTCCTGCTCAATAGTTTTAATTGGCAGTTTTACCTGACAGCGCCGGTGGTGAAAAGAGCATCGTTTATTTTGTTTGTTAACAAAGAATGGTACAAAATCGGAGTCCAGAAAGGATGGACAATGATGGCCCGGTTTATGGTGAAAGTGCTGCTTTTAATCTGCACGTTGCTGTTCGGGATCCTGTTGGGCATCCAGCAGGCAGAACACGGCATTTTGTCCATTTTGGGCACATCCTCACTAGAGGCTGCTTCCGGACCAGCAGCACAGCAGGCAGAAGAGGCGGAAGAGCAAACAACTGAAACGCCAGAGAATGGAGAAGATAAAGAGCCTGAAGTGTATATTAAGCGTATTGATGGTGAAGAGGTGGAAGTGGGCGTGGTTGGCGAACACTTCTCCATTCAGGATTTGGAAGAGAAGCAGGAGAAATGGGAAGCCCTGCACCATCATAACCGGTACAGCAAGCTGGGCACCGCCTTAGGTGATGCAGTGTACGGCCTGTCGCAGAAGGGGGCAGAGTGGTTTGCCCGGCAGCTGGCTAAAGTGTTTTAGAAAGGCACCTTCCAATACGGAGGTGCTTTTGTTTTGTATGCGTCCAGAAAGGGGCGGTATGTTAAAGTGTAAACTAATAAAATGTTGATTTTTGGATCCGTTTTTGTCTGTGCAACGGTCTTTTCGTCTTTCCTTCACCCGTTTTCTTTGCTCAGCTCATCTGCTATAATCAAATTTAGTGTACTTGCTGTCAACATTGGATTTCTTAAATCGGCAAATGTGTAGGAGTGAACGTTTGATGAACCACGAACAGCGCAAACAACGGCAGCAAAGAATTCGCAATTTCTCCATCATTGCTCATATCGACCACGGCAAATCTACACTGGCTGACCGCATATTGGAGAAAACGGGAGCGTTAACAGAACGAGAGCTTAAGGAGCAGTACCTGGACCAAATGGACTTGGAGCGCGAGAGGGGCATCACGATTAAGCTCAATGCGGTCCGCCTTAACTATACAGCCAAAAACGGTGAAGAATACATCTTTCATCTGATTGATACCCCGGGGCACGTGGACTTCACCTATGAAGTATCCCGCAGCCTTGCTGCTTGTGAAGGGGCGCTATTGGTCGTCGATGCGGCTCAGGGTATTGAGGCCCAAACCTTGGCCAATGTTTATCTGGCCTTGGATAATGATCTGGAGATTCTGCCAGTGATCAACAAAATTGATCTGCCCAGCGCTGAGCCGGAACGGGTCAAGCAGGAAATTGAAGAGGTTATTGGTTTGGATGCCAGTGAAGCTGTTCTGGCTTCCGCCAAGGAAGGCATCGGGATAGATGAGATCCTGGAACAAATTGTGGAGAAAGTGCCCCCGCCCTCTGGTGACCCTGAAGCACCGCTAAAAGCTCTTATTTTTGACTCATTATATGATCCTTACCGGGGGGTCATCACTTATATCCGGGTGGTAGACGGCGTGTTGCGCCCAGGTATGAAAGTAAAGATGATGGCGACGGGCAAAGTGTTTGAAGTGACCGAAGTGGGCACTTTTTGTCCCCACCCAACCCGGGTAGACGAATTAACGGTGGGCGACGTGGGCTTCATGGCTGCCTCGATTAAAAGTGTGGGCGACACGCGTGTGGGGGATACCATTACGGATGCTGACAACCCGGCCACGGAACCATTGCCCGGTTACCGCAAAGTGAATCCAATGGTCTTTTGCGGCATGTACCCGGTGGATTCCGCTGATTATAACGCTTTGCGTGATGCCTTGGAAAAATTGCAATTAAACGATGCCTCACTGCAGTGGGAACCAGAATCGTCTCAAGCACTGGGCTTCGGGTTCCGTTGCGGTTTTCTTGGATTGTTGCATATGGAAATTATTCAGGAGCGCATTGAACGAGAGTTTAAAATTCCCTTGATCACCACAGCGCCTAACGTCATTTACAAGGTCTACAAAACAAACGGGGAAGAAGTGCGGATTGACAACCCCAGTTTAATGCCTGAACGGCAAAAAATTGACCGCATTGAAGAGCCATACGTGAAAGCAACCATCATGGTGCCCAATGACTATGTGGGGGCTGTGATGGAGTTGTGCCAGAGAAAGCGCGGCATATTTAAGAATATGCAATATATGGATGAGAAGCGTGTCAACATCCAGTATGAAATGCCGCTGGCTGAAATTGTCTATGATTTCTTTGACCAATTGAAATCCAGCACCAAAGGGTATGCTTCCTTTGACTATGAATTGTGCGGCTATAAACCGTCTGATTTGGTGAAAATGGATATCCTGATTAACGGGGAGCGGGTGGATGCCTTATCCGTTATCGTGCACCGTGACCAGGCCTATTATCGGGGCAAGGCTCTGGCAGAGAAGCTGAAAGAGTTGATTCCCAGGCAAATGTTTGAGATCCCTATCCAGGCGGCGATCGGTCATAAAATCATTGCCCGTGAGACCATCCGTGCTCTGCGCAAAAACGTGTTGGCCAAATGTTACGGCGGTGACGTGACCCGCAAACGGAAGCTGTTAGAGAAACAAAAAGAAGGTAAAAAGCGGATGAAAGCCGTTGGCAATGTGGAAATCCCCCAGGAGGCCTTTATGGCTGTCTTGCAAATGGATCAAGGCAACGACAAGAAGTGAGGACCAAGATGCCACACGCTGTATATATCCACATTCCCTTTTGCCACCATATTTGTCCCTATTGTGATTTCAACAAATATGTCCTGGCTGGCCAGCCGGTGTGGGAGTATTTGGAGGCGCTCAAACAGGAAATGGCGGTTACTTTTGAGCGCTGGCCGGCCCGGGAGATCCGCACCATTTACGTGGGGGGAGGAACGCCAACGGCTTTAAATGCTGAACAGATGAACTTTTTCCTGGAGGCTGTGGCCCGGTATGTACAGCCGCAGGCCTCAAATGTTGAATTTACCGTGGAAGCCAATCCGGGCACTGTGGATGAGGAACTTTTACGAGTGATGAAAACAGGGGGCGTCAACCGCCTTTCCTTCGGGGTCCAAACCTTTGACGCCAAGCTGCTCAAAAAGCTGGGCCGGATTCATACCAGTGAAGATGTGCATCAGTCCCTTGTTTTGGCCAAACAGCTCGGGTTTAATAATTTGTCTGTCGATTTGATGTTCGGTCTTCCCGGTCAAAGTGTGAAGATGTTTATGGCGGACGTGGAGCAAGCATTGGCTCTCAATATTCCGCACATTTCCGCCTATAGCTTGAAAATTGAAGAAGGCACCCCTTTTTACCGTATGTATAAACACAACAAGCTCCACTTGCCGTCTGAGGACGAAGAGGCTGAAATGTATGAACTGCTCATCAAGCGCCTGACAGAAGCAGGTTACGTCCACTATGAAATCAGCAATTTTGCCTGGCACGGTTACGAAAGCCGTCACAACTTAACCTACTGGCGCAATGAAGAATATTATGGATTTGGTGCCGGAGCCCATGGGTACGTACAGGGAATCCGTCATGTGAACGCCGGCCCTGTTCGGCAATATATTGACATGGTCACCACCGAAACCTTGCCCCGGGTGGAAGTCCACCCTGTGACGAAGCAAGAAGCGATGGAAGAGATGATGATCATGGGCTTGCGCACCCGTGAAGGGGTGGCCAGGCAAACCTTTCTGGAGCGCTTCGGGATTAAGCTTGAGCAGCAGTTTGGAACCCAACTGAAAGAACTACAAGACAAAGGGCTCATCACCACCGATGGAGAACGATATTGGTTAACGGAAAAAGGCCTTTTTTTAGGCAATGAAGTGTTTGCCTCCTTTATATGAAAACGAGATGAACATCTCGTAAATAAGCACGAGATGAACATGTCATAAATAAGAGTAAGTGCATTGACATTTAGGCAGCTGTTTGGTATGTTTTTAGTAGTTTTAGCACTCGTGTAAAAAGAGTGCTAACAGGTGGTGAGGCATCATGTTAACAGAGCGTCAAAAATTAATTCTCCGTCTTGTAGTGGATGATTATGTCCGCTCGGCAGAACCGGTGGGTTCACGCACCATTGCCAAGCGTGAAGGGATTAACTTTTCGCCTGCTACGGTCCGAAATGAAATGGCCGACTTGGAGGAAATGGGTTATTTGACCCAGCCACATACGTCTGCAGGCCGTATTCCTTCCCATAAAGGGTACCGGTTCTACGTGGATCATCTCATGGAACCTGAACAGTTATCTGTGGATGTGATTCAGAAAATTCGCCGATTGTATACAGAAAGGTTCATGGAATTTGAACAAGTGATCCAACAAACAGCGTCTGTTTTGTCCAAGCTGACCAATTATATGGCTATTGTGTTGGGGCCTGAGTTTTTTGACGCCAAGTTAAAACATATTCAGCTTGTTCCCATTTCTGAAGGAACAGTCGTGGCTATTATTGTGACGAATACCGCCCATGTGGAGCACCGCGCCCTGTCTGTGCCAGAAGAGATCCCCGTGTCTGAAATGGAGAAACTGGTCAACCTGCTTAATCATAAACTGAGAGGGGTACCCCTTTACCAGTTTAGGGAACGTCTCTATTCTGAAATTGCCCAAGAGCTGAAAAAGCATATTTCCCAATACCAAGCCGTCATGAAGATACTGGAGCAAGCCTTGCTCAGCGACAGAGAAGACCGTGTCTTCATGACAGGCACCACAAACATCTTTTCCCAGCCTGAATTTCGGGATGTGGAAAAAGTAAGGGGGTTGTTTGAACTCCTCGAACAGCACGACCGCATTCAGGGTATCTTGGCTTCCACGAAGACGAAAACGGGCGTTCAAGTATTGATTGGGCAGGAAAACCTGGATGAGGCCTTTGCAGACTGCAGCATTATCACAGCTTCGTACTCCATAGGCGGCAGGCCGGTGGGCTCTCTCAATATTTTGGGACCAATGCGTATGGAGTATAAAAAAGCGGTCTCTATCTTGCGTTATTTAACCCAGGATTTGAGCTATTACCTCGACCGTTTGTATGAAAAGGGCACTTAACGGCAACAAAAAATAAAAACAGAAATGGGAAGCTCAGGGGCTAAAGCTGTGTCTTTAGCCCCTCTGCTGGGTAAACATATAAAATAGGAGGTGTCCGGCGTGACCGGTGAGAAAAACACCACGCAAAGCGGGCAAAAGGATCAAACGGAAGTGAAAGAAACAGAAGTAAAAGACCAGTCCAAACCGGAAGAAGAGGTAAATGGTGCACAGGAAACAACCAATAACCAGCCTGAATCCAACGGGTCAGCGCAGGAAAGCGGACGGTCAACAGAACAGACCGGCTCAGAAGATAACGGAAACGAAAATGAACAAGAGAACGCTCAGAGCGTGGAGGAAAAGCTTGCCGCTCAAAAACAGCCTTCCGTTGAAGAGCTTCAAGCTCAACTAGAAGAGGCGCTTCAAAAAGCAGACGAATATTACCAACGCTATTTGCGTGCTCAAGCCGATTTCGATAACTTCCGCAAACGGACACGCAAAGAAAAAGAAGAGCTGCAAAAGTACGCTGCTTTGCCAGTGATTGAGCAGCTGCTTCCCGTGCTGGATAATTTCGAACGGGCTTTGGCTGCCGGCCAGTCCACGAAGGATGCAGAGTCCCTGATGAAAGGTGTAGAAATGGTTTTCAAACAGGTGCAGCAAGTGTTGACCAAACAGGGACTGGAAGAGATTGAGGCCGTAGGAAAACCCTTTGACCCCCACTTTCATGAAGCCGTCATGCAGGTGGAAAGTGAAGAACACGAATCAGGTATCGTTGTGGAAGAGTTGCAAAAGGGGTATATGTTAAAAGGCAAAGTGATCCGTCCTGCCATGGTGAAAGTGAGCCAATAGCGCAACATGCTTCCCAACGATCGTAGGGTTTAAATAGATAGTCTTCACACCAAACTATCCAATTCACACAGATACGCCAAAGGAGGAAGGAAACATGAGCAAAGTGATCGGTATAGATTTGGGAACAACCAACTCTTGTGTGGCTGTCATGGAAGGGGGCGAGCCCGTTGTTATCCCCAATGCAGAGGGCGGGCGAACCACCCCGTCTGTGGTGGCCTTTAAAAATGGAGAGCGTTTGGTCGGTGAAGTGGCCAAACGGCAGGCCATTACCAACCCGGAAAAAACCGTGATTTCCATCAAACGGCACATGGGCACTGACTACAAGGTCAAAATTGACGACAAAGAATACACGCCACAAGAGATTTCTGCCATGATTCTGCAAAAATTGAAAGCAGATGCTGAGGCTTATCTGGGCGAAAAAGTAGAAAAAGCAGTCATTACTGTTCCCGCCTACTTCAACGATGCCCAGCGCCAGGCCACGAAAGATGCTGGTCGTATCGCCGGTTTAGAGGTGCTGCGCATTGTCAATGAGCCGACGGCTGCTGCGCTTGCTTACGGCTTAGACAAAGCACAAGACCAGACCATCCTGGTTTACGACCTTGGCGGAGGAACGTTTGACGTTTCTATTTTGGAGCTGGGGGACGGTTTCTTTGAGGTTAAGGCGACCAGCGGGGATAACCACCTTGGTGGGGATGATTTTGACCAGGTGATTATTGATTACCTGATCGATAAATTTAAAAAGGATACGGGCATCGATCTCAGCCAGGATAAAATGGCCCTGCAGCGCTTGAAAGATGCTGCGGAAAAAGCCAAAAAGGATTTGTCCGGTGTCACCTCCACGACGATCTCCCTGCCCTTTATTACCGCAGATGCTACCGGACCGAAGCACCTGGAAGAAACTTTAACCAGAGCCAAGTTTGAAGAGCTTTCCGAGCATCTGGTGGAGCGCACGCTGGGACCCACCCGCCAAGCACTGAAAGATGCCGGCCTTGAGCCCAGCGATATTGACAAGGTGGTGCTGGTCGGAGGATCCACCCGCATCCCTGCCGTCCAAGAAGCGATTAAGAAACTGATTGGTAAAGAGCCCCATAAAGGGATTAACCCTGACGAAGTGGTAGCCATGGGTGCTGCCGTGCAAGCTGGTGTGTTAACTGGTGATGTCAAAGATGTTGTCCTGCTCGACGTAACCCCCTTGTCATTAGGGATTGAAACCATGGGCGGAGTTTTCACCAAGCTGATTGAACGCAATACTACCATTCCGACCAGCAAATCTCAGATTTTCACCACAGCGGCGGATAATCAAACATCTGTTGAGATCCATGTCCTGCAAGGCGAGCGGGAAATGGCCGCTGACAATAAAACTTTGGGTCGTTTCCAGCTGACCGACATCCCGCCAGCGCCTAGAGGGGTACCGCAAATTGAAGTGACTTTCGATATTGATGCCAACGGAATTGTGAATGTATCAGCCAAGGATCTGGGTACGGGTAAAGAACAAAAAATCACCATTAAATCCTCCAGCGGTTTGTCCGAGGAAGAAATTCAGCGCATGATCAAAGAGGCGGAAGAGAACGCGGAAGCAGACAGAAAGAAACGGGAAGCTGCTGAGACCCGCAATGCGGCAGATTCCCTCTTGCACACTGTGGAAAAAACCTTGAAAGAACTGGGCGACAAAGTGGATCAAGCCGAAGTGGATAAAGCCAACGCTGCGAAAGACAAGCTGAAAAAAGCCCTGGAAGGGGACGATATAGAGGAGATCAAAAAGGCGAAGGACGAGTTGCAGGAAGTGGTGCAGCAGCTCTCGGTCAAGTTATATCAGCAAGCCCAGCAACAGCAAGCACAAGGCGCAGCCGGCACCCAGCAGCAGGGTGAGGACAAGACCAAGCGGGATAATGTGGTCGATGCCGAGTACGAAGATGTCAATGACCAGAAGAAAAATAACTAGTATAAGCACCGTCTAGGACAACTGCAGCCGAATCCTAACAAAAAAGTCAAAGCCGCTTACAGGCTTTGACTTTTTTGCTCAACATGTTAAGATAAATCTTATGGATAAAAGTCGGGAGTGTGCATAAAGGATGAGTAAACGGGACTACTACGAGGTGCTTGGTGTCAGCCGGAATGCCAGTCCGGAAGAGATCAAAAAAGCATACCGCAAGCTGGCGCGCCAATACCATCCGGATGTCAACAAATCTCCAGACGCTGAACAGAAATTTAAGGAAGTGAAGGAAGCATATGATGTTCTGAGTGATCCCCAAAAACGGGCCCAATACGACCAATTCGGCCATGCTGGTGTGGGACAGGGGGCCCAGCAAGGAACAGGGGGCTTCGGTGGTTTCGGCAGCCATGATTTTGGTGGCTTTGAAGATATTTTTGACATGTTTTTTGGCGGAGGCAGCCGTCGCAACCCCAATGCCCCAAAAAGGGGAGCCGACCTGGAATATACCATGACCATTGATTTTACGGAAGCGGTTTTTGGCACGAAAAAGGAGATTCGCATTCCGAAAGAAGAAACGTGTGATACATGCCATGGTTCAGGGGCCAAACCAGGTACTCAGCCGGAAACTTGTCCTGTTTGCCGTGGAACCGGACAGCAGGAACAGGTGCAAAACACACCTTTTGGACGCATTGTCAACCGCCGTGTATGTATGAGTTGTCAAGGCAAAGGCACCATCATTCGCCACAAATGTCCCACCTGTCGGGGCACCGGCCGAGTGAGAAGACAGAAAACTATTCCCGTTCATATTCCCCCTGGAGTGGATCACGGCACGCAGGTCCGGGTGGCTGGCCAAGGTGAACCCGGGGAAAACGGCGGGCCTCCTGGTGATCTGTATATCTTGTTACGCGTAAGAAAACATGAGTTTTTTGAACGGGACGGCCAGGACATCTACTGTGAAATGCCCATCACCTTTGTTCAGGCTGCCTTGGGGGATGAAATTGAAGTGCCCACGCTGACCGGCCGGGTTAAGTTAAAGATTCCCCCCGGCACCCAAAGCGGCACCTATTTCCGCCTCAGAGGCAAAGGGGTGCCAGCCAACCGGAACAGAAGGGAAGGGGATCAGCATGTGAAAGTGAAGGTGGTCACTCCCACCAAACTTACTGAGCGCCAGAAAGAATTGCTCAGAGAGTTTGCAGCGATCAGTGGTGATCAAATTCCGGAAGAACAGACCGAATCCTTCTTTAAACGGATCAAAAAGGCGTTTCGCGGTGAATAACGTCTAGCATAACGGGAATGTGGTCTGAGACTTCTAGAACATTGATAGGGCAGTGGGGTTGTTGTCAGGAAGAATGGGAGAAAAGGATGGATGATTGAAGAATGACGAAATGGGCGGAAGTGAGTGTACACACCACTCAAGAAGCGATTGAAGCGGTGGCCAACATCTTGCATGAAGCGGGCGCAAGCGGCGTTGTCATTGAAGATGCGGAGGACTTAAAACGGTTGGCCTGGCAAAAGCAAGCCGAAGCTGAACAGTACTTGGTTGAACTGAATCCTGAAGACTATCCCAAAGAAGGGGTAATCTTAAAAGCCTATTTTCCCATGAACAGCTTTTTGGGAGAAACGATTGAGGAAATTAAGACGGCTTTAAATAATCTGCTTCTGCATGATATTAATTTGGGCCGGGGAACAGTGACCATGACCGAAGTGTATGAAGAAGATTGGGCCCATGCTTGGAAAAAATACTACAAGCCTGCGCGCATCTCGGACAAAATTACCATTACCCCCACTTGGGAAGATTATCAGCCGCAAACAGAAGAGGAGCAAGTCATTGAACTGGATCCGGGAATGGCTTTTGGCACCGGCACGCATCCTACCACAATCCTGTGCATTAGGGCCTTGGAAAAATATGTACGCCAAGGGGATAGGGTGATTGATGTGGGCTGCGGCTCCGGTGTGCTTAGCATTGCGGCAGTCAAGCTGGGGGCAGGCCAAGTGCTAGCGCTGGATATTGATGAATTGGCCGTTAAAGTAACCCGCGAAAATGTGAAGTTGAACGGCGTAGCCAACCAGGTGCAAGTGAAACAAAACAACTTGCTCGATCACATTAACCAAGAGGCAGATGTCATTGTGGCCAATATCTTGGCTGAAGTGATCCTGCGCTTTGTGAAAGAAGCCTATGCGCTGCTCCGGCATGGCGGCTACTTCATTACATCCGGGATTATCTTTCAAAAGAAAGAAGCGGTGCAAGAGGCGCTGGTTTCCCATGGATTTACCATTGTGGAAACAGTTTTCATGGAAGACTGGGTAGCGATGATCGCCAAAAAAGAGTAAGATAGTATCAGCTTGCCCGTACCCGGTCCATTTGCCTTGCGGCCATTTTAACGAGTTAAACAAGGAGTAAAGGGATATGCAGCGTTACTTTTTGCCACCTGATCACTTCACACCGAACCAGTGTGTCATTACCGGGCAAGATGCCTATCATATACAGCGTGTGATGCGCATGTCACTGGGTGAACGGGTGATCTGCTGCGATGGACGCGGGCGCTCCGTAGTGGCAGAACTGACTCACTTTGATACAGATGTGGTCCGTTGTCATATTGTGCAGGAATTGGATGAACAGCGGGAGCTCCCTGTTCAGGTGACGATTGCACAAGGGTTGCCCAAGGGAGACAAAATGGAATGGGTCTTGCAAAAAGGGACTGAACTGGGTGCTGTCCGCTTTGTGCCCTTTGTTTCTGAACGGACCATTGTGAAATATGACCAGCAAAAAGAAAAAAAGAAAAGGCAACGGTGGCAAAAAATTATTAAAGAAGCGGCTGAGCAGACCCACAGGCAATGGTTGCCTGAGCTCAGTCCGATTGTCACGATAGATGAGCTGGCCCAGCTTGAAGCAGACACCAAGCTGGTGGCTGACGAAGAACAAAGCACCAAGCTTTCCTCATGTCCGTCTGCCTTTGTACAAGCCCTGAAGGGACTGGAGGAAAAACAACATCTCGCTGTGGCCATTGGGCCTGAAGGTGGCTTTTCCAGGGAGGAGATCCACTTTCTAAAACAGCACGGGTTTACGCCGATTTCCCTAGGCCGGCGGATATTGCGCACAGAAACCGCCTCACAGTACGTGTTAGCGGCAATCTCTTTTTATTTCGAACAGATGGGAGGTTGAAAAGATGGCAACAGTCGCTTTTCATACGCTGGGATGCAAAGTGAACTACTACGAAACGGAAGCGATTTGGCAAATCTTTAAAGAAGCCGGCTATGAAAAGGTTGATTTTGAACAAGTGGCCGATGTCTATGTCATTAACACCTGCACCGTGACCAACACCGGGGATAGAAAATCCCGGCAAGTCATTCGCAGGGCGATTCGCAGAAATCCTGACGCTGTGATTTGCGTGACCGGCTGCTATGCCCAAACATCGCCTAAAGAGGTTATGGCCATCGAGGGCGTAGATATTGTCATCGGCACCCAAGGCCGATCTAAAATCATTGATTACATTGAACAATACCGCCGGGAGCGGGAGCCGATTAATGCGGTGGGCAATATTATGAAAACACGCACGTTTGAAGAGCTGGATGTGCCCACGTTCAGTGAGCGGACCCGTGCTTATCTGAAAATTCAAGAGGGATGCAACAACTTCTGTACTTTCTGCATTATTCCCTGGGCCCGCGGTTTGTTGCGTTCCCGCAAGCCAGAAAATGTGCTCAATCAGGCCCGTAAACTGGTGGCGTCCGGTTACAAAGAAATCGTTTTAACCGGCATCCACACGGCAGGGTATGGTGAAGACCTGGAAGATTACAGTTTTGCCCAGTTGCTGTGGGATCTGGAACAAATCGAAGGATTGGAACGCTTGCGTATCAGTTCCATTGAAGCAAGTCAAATTACAGATGACGTGATCAATGTATTGCAACGTTCGTCTAAAATCTGCCGCCACTTACACATTCCGTTGCAAGCCGGTGACGATACAGTGCTGAAGCGGATGCGGCGCAAATACACGACGGCTGAATTTAAAGCAAAAATTGAAGAAGTGCGCCAGGCTTTGCCCAACTTTGCCCTGACCAGTGACGTGATTGTCGGTTTTCCAGGGGAAACGGAAGAGCAGTTTATGAACACTTACCACTTTATTCGTGACTTACGCTTTGCCGAGTTGCATGTCTTTCCTTATTCACCACGAACAGGCACTCCAGCAGCCCGCATGAAAGACCAGGTGGATCCGGATGTGAAGCAGGAACGGGTTCAGCGTTTGATTGCCCTGTCTGTACAGTTATCCAAGGAATATGCGTCACAATTTGAAGGTCAGATTCTGGGAGTGATTCCTGAACAGCATTATGAGCAAAATCCGGATCTTCTGGTCGGTTACACAGACAATTATCTCAGAGTGGTGTTCAAAGGCGATGACAGCCTGATGGGCCAATTGGTCAAGGTGCAGATTGACCGGGCCGGTTATCCCTACAATCTCGGTTCAATGATCACCCCATCCACAGAGCAACGTGTCAATACGGCTTGACAGGTTATGAAGATTCACAGTCAGGGCCTCAGGGCCGTTGCTAGCCATAACGGCAACGGCCCCTCTTCTCTTATTTTTTTGTGTTGATTTTTAAACAGAGGAGCTGAGTCGAATCATGAAGGAAATTTCTGCTGGAGGCGTGGTGTTTAAACAGGAAGGATCCAAAATAAAAGTGTTGTTAATTGAAGACCGTTATCACCAGCTTACAATCCCTAAGGGGAAACAAGAAGCAGGCGAAACATTAGAGCAAACAGCGTTAAGGGAGATTGAGGAAGAGACAGGGATTAAGGGAGAAATTATCCAGCCTTTGACCAAAGTGTATTACACCTATACGGATCCTAAGCGCGGCCACATTGAGAAAGAAGTCATGTACTATTTGGTTAAGGCCACAAGCGGTGAAGTGGAGCCGCAGCTGGAAGAAATCAACAAAGTGTTTTGGTTGGATTTGCACAGCGCTTGGCAAGCACAGCAGGAAAATGGATATGATAATAATGATGAAGTGTTCAAACAAGCCTATACATACTTGCAATCCTTTCTTAACTCAGCTGAGAAGTGACTCTGCCATGACAACCTCCCTTTTCTCTGTCAAAATCATACACACCAGTTTTTTATTGAAAACAAACTTTACTTTGTAAAATTGGAGGAAACATTGATGCAGATGGATCAATTGGCTGCTTATATTGACCATACCTTGCTAAAGCCAGACGCTACTCAGCAAGAGATAGACAAGCTGTGTGAAGAGGCCCGTCAATACCAATTTGCCTCTGTCTGCGTCAACCCGACCTGGGTGAAAAGATGTGCTCAACAACTTAAAGATACCCCTGTCAAAGTGTGTACTGTTGTCGGTTTTCCTCTCGGGGCCAACACTTCGACGATCAAAGCGGCCGAAACGGAACAAGCCCTTGCCGACGGGGCTCAAGAAGTGGACATGGTCATCAATATTGGGACTTTAAAGTCCGGCCAGCATCATGCGGTAGAAGAAGATATTAAAGCTGTGGTGAAGGCAACCCAAGGCAAGGCTGTGGTGAAGGTGATTATTGAAACCGCTTTGTTAACGGATGAAGAAAAAATCATCGCCTGTCAGCTTAGCAAACGGGCCGGCGCCGACTTCGTCAAAACTTCGACCGGCTTTCTTGGCGGGGGTGCCACCGTTGCAGATGTAGAGCTCATGAAAAAGACGGTCGGAGACACCTTAGGGGTGAAAGCCTCCGGAGGCATTCGTGACTATGCAACAGCCATAGCCATGATCAAAGCGGGTGCCACCCGTCTTGGTGCGAGTGCCGGAGTGGCCATTGTCACCGGAGCCAAGGCATCAGGCGAGAGCCAGTATTAAGCAGGAAACAGGATGCGCTCATATTTGCAGGACGATTTTTTAAGCCTGAGCTGATCCTCGCGTCACGAAAAGCACCATGCGTTCAAATGCCTTCGTAAAAGGCAAGGCCAACAGCGAACACAATACATTAAAAATGGTTTGGGCATGGGCCACCTGCAGCATGGGGTTGCTGGTCAATTGCTCAACAATAACAGTCAGCAAGGGAATAAAGGGAATGAACAGGAATACTCCCAGGACATTTAAGAGGACATGGGCCACGGCCACTTGCCGCCCGGCCAAATTGGTGGCCATGCTTCCCAAGAGGGCGGTAACGCAGGTGCCAATATTGCTCCCCAGCACGATGGCAATGGCCAGCGGCAGGGAGATCAGCTGTTCATAGGTTAAATTCATGGCAATCGCTGTTGTTGCCGTGGAGCTTTGAATGACAGCGGTGAGCAGCAGGCCAAACCCAATACCGCTTAATATCCCTTTTTGCCCCCATTGGGAGGCATTCTCCATCCAGCTTAAGGACTCTAAAAAGGGAGCAATGCCCTGCATCGTTTCCATGCCTAAAAAAAGCAAACCAAAGCCTCCGGTCACCATCCCTGAAGCGCGCAAGGCTGTCCGGGGACACAAAAAGAGCACGGCACCAAGAATAAAAAAATAAACGCCCAGTTGGTGCACACTGATAGCTAACAGCTCTGTGGTTACCACTGTGCCAATATTAGCACCCAGGATCACACCGATGGTTTGCCGGAAAGTCATTATCCGGGCGTGGGTTAAACCTATCACCAGCAACAACACGGCACTTGAGCTTTGCAAAATGGCAGTGGCAACAGTTCCGCTCACCAAGCCTGTCACAGGGGTGCGTGTCAGGGTACCCAGTATCTTTTTGGCTTTTTCTAAAAAAAGATGCTCAAAACCAATGCGCATCACTTGCATGCCAAATAAAAAAATGGCCAGTCCCGCAGCCAATGGTATGACCAGATCTTTCATCACCATTCCGTTTGTCCTCCCCTCAGTACATGCATATGAAGAGGGGAGGATAGGCATGACTGGCTTAGGATAGTAGAATTTCAACCTAGAATTTATTACTGTTAACGCTATAATAAAAATAGAAGGCTTAATGTATCCAATATTCATACTTTAAAGTGGGTTAAGATATTGACCGCCAGGCGACGGCGAAATTGAGTCCGTGGTTAGAAAATGCCAAGCTGCCCAGAATAACCAGAAAACTGGACAGGATTAAACTTGATCTGCTTCCTAACAGACCGGGTTTTAATTTCATGAGCAGGGGCAGAAGGAGTCCCAAGATCACGAACCCCCCCACAACAACCAGGCATAATGGCCACTATTAACGGTGTGGGACCAGTCGCCCAAGCTTAGCACAAAGATCATAATGGCTGCGAAGTTGAGAATCAATGCCGAAATGACGATACGGTTCAAACCTTGGATAAGGGCCTCATACTCCTTAGGCTTGGAGAATATCAAGACCAGAATAATGGCTGAGGCGCCAACTACCAGTGCAGATACAAGCCATAACATTGGAATGAAGGGTGTTGCATTCCAAGCCGGGACATGGGTGGTGGTCACCAGTATGCCAAGATAGGAGCCAAACCAGGCGGCTAAAGCACTGCCCACAGTCAGATAAATTTTTGCTGCCAGGCCCCCTCATGAAGATAGCCGGCCAGCGCACCAAGTTTTTTAAACCATCTCCAGTGGAGCAAACCGTCTTTATTGATCGCATAGATCACGCTGATGACAGCAAACAGGCTGAAAACTGTTAACACCCAGGCTCCCATGGACATGGGGGAGTTGGTGTTCAACATCAGCATGCTATCTCTGGAATTCCACAACACGTTGATGAAACGTGTCTTAATCTGTAATTTGCCGATCAGGAACAGACCGCATAATGGTAGAAAAAGGAAAGTGATGTAATAAGCCTTATGCAGGCCATTGCGGCCTGTTTTCCCTCCAAAAGCCTGCAACAGGGCAGCAACGAGAAAGGAACCGGCAGCGATTCCGTTGACAAAGAGATAGGCGACAACTTGCCAAGGGAAATGGGGGCTCTTTATTTGGGTAATTTCATAAATGTAGGGCATCCTGATAACCCCCTTTTACAGATTGATGTCTTGCGTCTCTTCTTGTTGTTTGCGTTGTCCGCGTGTGCGGAAAGAGAGGAGAGACACCAGGCCAATACCGATAAAGCTCAGTATACTGCTCCAGTAACCGCCGAGCATGTTTTTCTGGGGCAGTTGAGGATTAGCCGGTAAACCATATTTTTCAGGCTTATCCAATAGCAGATAGAAAACGTTCAATCCCCCCAGGATATCGGAATCGCCATATATTTGGGCTCTGGATTCACCATTGGCTTGCAGCTGTTTTTCTCTTTCTTTGGCTTTAGCCATCAATTCATCCACATCGCCAAATTCAATGCAGTCTGTGGGGCAGGCCTGGGCACAAGCCGGCTGCTGCCCCACCTGCAATCTGTCGTAACATAAGGTGCATTTTTCAGCTGTACCTGTAAACAGACCGATATCGATAACGCCAAATGGGCAGCCGGAAACGCAGTATTTACAGCCAATACAAACGTTGGGATCGATGTATACCGTATCATATTCCGTGCGGATGATGGCGTTGGTTGGACAAACTTCCATACACCTTGCTTGCTGGCAATGTTTGCAGGAATCACTTAGAAACAGCCAGTCGCTTCAGAACGGTCTTCTGAAAAATCTTCTATAAATTTAAAATTTATTTTTTATTATCTATTTTCGGATTTAGCCACTCACTTCTTGCCTCTGAATTCTTATACCTTGTTCTATTGAATATTTACACCAAAGAGGCCAAACTCATGATATAATCAATAAAAAAGGTGAGGAGTGGAAAAAACAATGAGTGAAACCATTTTCAGTAAAATTATCCGCCGCGAAGCACCAGCCAAGATTGTGCATGAAGATGAGCTGACCATGGCTTTTCACGACATTAACCCTAAAGCGCCCATACATATTTTGATTGTCCCGAAAAAGCCGATCCCGACGTTGGCTGATGTGAGCGAAGAAGATCTGCCATTAATCAGCCATATTCACAAGGTGGCACAAACGCTGGCCAAAGCGTATGAGTGTGAAGGTTGGCGGTTGGTGGTCAATGTAGGTGAAAAAGGCGGGCAAGAAGTGTTCCACCTTCATTATCACTTCCTGGGCTGGCCGAAAGCATAGCCAGCCACAAAGGAATGTTTGACCTTCTCCAACAGGTATACTATAATAAAGGGTGACCTGTCAGGACTTCTTCTATCCTTTTAGGTTTGAAAGCTAAAAGGTATGTGAGATTGAAGTCCTCCTACCGTGTTACGGAGGGAGGGAAAGATATTGGCTCAGGTACGCGTCCGTAAAAACGAATCCATTGACGATGCATTGCGCCGTTTCAGACGTACATGCTCCAAAGCTGGCGTGATTTCTGAGGTGCGCAAACGCGAATTTTACGAAAAACCGAGCGTGAAGCGCAAAAAGAAATCAGAAGCGGCTCGCAAACGCAAGTTCTAGGGGGTTTTTGGATGTCCTTAGTTGATCAATTAAATCATGACATGAAGCAAGCGATGAAAAACAAGGAAAAGACCAGATTATCGGTTATCCGTATGGTTAAAGCAGCCCTTAAAAATGAAGAGATCAAACTGGGGAGGACTTTAACCGATGACGATGTGTTAACTGTTCTCTCCAGGGAGATGAAACAGCGCAAAGAATCCCTCCAAGAGTTTGAAAAAGCGGGACGCGATGATTTGGTTGAAACATTAAACCAAGAAATCGCTGTTTTAGAGACGTACCTGCCTGAGCAATTGTCAGAAGATGAGCTGCGTCAGCTTGTCTCTGACACCATTGCTGAAGTTGGGGCTACCTCTAAGGCAGACATGGGTAAAGTGATGGGGGCCATCATGCCTAAGGTGAAAGGAAAGGCAGATGGTTCACTGGTTAACCGTTTGGTTCAGGAAGCTTTAGCCAAATAATCGCCTATTGTTTCCTTCAAGTATCATCGCGGCTGACAAATCATAAATCAAGCGTCTTACTTGCCAGTAAGGCGCTTTTATTACGCTCTCATTTTGGTATAATAAAATATACGGTTAATAATGGAAAGCAGGGAGACAAAAGATGAATGTCATCGGATGGAAGACGAAGAGCATCGTAACGGTCTTTGTTGCCTTGTTCGTCATAGTCAGTGCGGCAGGTTCCTTTTGTTTTGTGTCCAAGGATGCCTCTGCTCAGAATGAAGCGTTAGTTTATGTGGTTCAAGTAAACAACGTCGTAGAGAAAGGGCTCCTGGCCTATATGGAGCGGGCCTTTGGGGAAGCAGAGGAAGCGGGTGCAGATCATATTATCCTGGAGATCCATACGCCGGGCGGCGCTGTGGACGCAGCCGGTGATATTGGCAACTTGATGCAGCGCACCACGATTCCCATAACCGCCTTTGTCAATACAGATGCCACCTCAGCCGGAGCATTTATTGCCTTAAATGCGGATACGATTGTGATGGCGCCTACAGGGGCCATGGGATCAGCCCAAGTGGTTGATCTGGAAGGAAGAGCTGCCGATGAAAAAGCCCAGTCCTACTGGAAGAGCCGCATGGCGGCGGCTGCGGAAGCAGCCGGGCGTGACCCCATCTATGCCATCGCCATGGTGGATCCCAGCGTGGAAATAGAAGGTCTGGTCACAGATGGACAACTGCTCAATTTCAGGGCTGACGAGGCGCTGGAACATGGCTATGCGGAAGCAATCGCCAGCAATTTACAAGAAGTATTGCAATCTTTAGGGCTTGAGCAGGCCAGAGTGGTGGAAGTGGAAATCACCTGGGCTGAACAGTTGGCCCGTTTTATTACACATCCTATCGTGGCGTCCATCCTCTTGTCCGTGGCCAGTCTCGGCCTGATTCTGGAATTATACAGCCCTGGATTTGGGGTTCCCGGTATTTTAGGCATTGCTGCCCTGCTGCTGTTTTTTTTCGGTCATACGGTGGCCGGCTTTGCCGGAATGGAAGCCATATTATTGTTGATTGCTGGATTAATTTTAATTGTCATTGAAATGTTCATGCCAGGGTTTGGTATATTTGGTATATTAGGAATAGTCGCCGTAGGGGCTAGTTTAACCTTGGCCAGTGAAAGTGTGATCATTGGCTTGCAAAATCTTGGTATTGCTTTGTTACTCACAATCGTGGCCGCTGCCATCTTAAGCCGTTATTTGCATACAAAAGGCGTGTGGTCCCGCCTGGTGCTGCAAGAAGAGTTATCAACGGAGGAAAGCCGGGCTGTTTTGCAGCAAAAGTCAGCGCTGGTAGGAAAAACAGGTATTGCTTTAACAAAATTGCGCCCATCGGGAGCTGTGCAAATTGACGGTCAGCGTTATGACGTTGTCAGTGACGGCACCATGATTGACCGGGGGGCTAAAGTGAAAGTCATTAAAGTGGAAGGACCAAGAATTGTTGTCACTGAAGTTGATGACGATCCTGAGGCGTAATAAGGAAAGACTTGTGGTTATAAGGGGGCTTTTCCCTTATCATAAACACATTAAAAATGAAGGAGGATGACTATGGAAGCCGAAGCGATTATGCTCATACTGATTATTGCTTTAGCAATAATCGCCATTTCCATCTTCTTTACCTTTGTCCCTGTAATGCTCTGGATCTCCGCTTTAGCTGCGGGTGTGCGCGTCCCCATCTTTACTTTGGTCGGGATGCGTTTCCGCCGGGTTATTCCGGCCCGAGTGATTAACCCGTTGGTTAAAGCACGTAAAGCCGGGCTGGACTTAAGCATCAACCAGCTGGAAAGCCATTATCTGGCAGGTGGTAACGTCGATCGCGTGGTTAACGCTCTGATTGCTGCTCACCGGGCTAACATTGATCTCAGTTTTGAACGGTGTGCTGCCATTGACCTGGCCGGGCGTGATGTGTTGGAAGCGGTCCAAATGAGCGTTAATCCTAAAGTGATTGAAACGCCGTACATTGCCGGGGTGGCCATGGATGGAATTGAAGTGAAGGCCAAAGCGAGAATTACGGTCCGTGCCAATATTGACCGCCTGGTTGGTGGTGCCGGTGAAGAGACGGTGATCGCCCGTGTTGGTGAGGGTATTGTGTCCACGATCGGTTCTTCTGAGCTGCATAAAGAAGTGCTGGAGAATCCGGACAAAATTTCCACCACTGTACTGGAAAAAGGACTGGATGCTGGAACCGCCTTTGAAATCTTGTCCATCGATATCGCTGATGTTGATATCGGCAAAAACATTGGAGCCGAATTACAAACCGACCAGGCTGAAGCCGACAAGAAAATCGCCCAAGCCAAGGCAGAAGAGCGCCGGGCTATGGCTGTGGCTAAGGAACAAGAGATGCGTGCCCGCGTAGAGGAAATGAGAGCCAAAGTCACCGAGGCAGAGGCACAAGTGCCATTGGCTCTGGCCGAAGCATTGCGCAGCGGTAAGCTGGGTGTCATGGACTACTACAACCTGCAAAACATTATGGCTGACACCGATATGCGTCAATCCATCGGCCGTGTCACTGACCAAGGCGACGACAGCGGCAAAACAGGCCGGGAGAAATAGGGATTTCATACACCAGCTGCGCTCTGGGCTAACTGCCTTAGACCTGGAGAGCAGGACTTTAAACTGGAGGAATGTCCAGTGGATCTTTTTGAGTTTATTATGAACAACTTTATATTCTTCCTTGTTTTACTGTGGATTGTGTCCAGTTTGTTTGGGAAAAGAGGTCAGTCTGAAAATGAACAGCCGCGGCCTGTGCGCCGCCATCCCCAGGAGCAACCAACCTGGGAAAAGATGGAGGGTTGGGAGCAGGAAAAACCTTGGGAAAAGGCTAATGAACTTCAAGAAAAAGTGTCAGACCAGCCAGGCCAAGAAACATTGGCAATAGAACTGGAAAAACAACCTGGCAGAGTGGGGGGAGAAAGCTCGCCCCGTGAAGCTATTTATAAGCAGATTGGTCTGACGGAAAAACAACGCCGGGCTAAGGAGATGGACTTAACTGACGCCAAGGTGGCTGCCAATGAAATTGGCAGCATGGGAGAGATGAGCGGACTCAGGCCTAAAGAGCGCTTCCGGCAAGAAGCACAGGCTTGGCTGGACTTCAAAAAAATGACAGATAAAAGTGTGGTGCAAGGCTACATCTGGTCCGAAATATTCGGCAAGCCAAGATCCAAGCAGCCGCATCCCTTGTATGCCCGTTACCGGCGACTTTCTCACGTTAACAAAGGAAAATAAAGGAATATCAGTTATGGGGCTGCCCTTAAGCGTGCTGAAACTCTAGGGCAGCCTGTTTTATGTTATAGGTTATAGGGCTCGCCATTTGGCGAGCTTGCTTTGTGTTTGGAGTCATACTCCCCTTCCTGTGATGCATAACATCAATAAGAGGGGAGGAGGAGCGGATGCGAAAGCTTCATCAGAAGTTGAAGCGCTGGGCAGCTGGAGTACTCGATATACCCCAGGACGTTATTTTGGATTTGCCCCGCATCACCATGATCGGGCCGTTGCAGATGTACGTTGAGAATCACCAGGGGGTTTTGCTGTTTAATCACAATGAGCTGAGACTTCTGCTAAGCAATAAAGGACAATTGCTTGTCCGTGGGGAAAAGCTGGTCATCCGCCAAATTTTACCCGAGGAAGTATTATTGGAGGGATATATCCGCCAGGTGCAGTATTTAGACCCGGGTCACTAATGGCAAGGGGAGGGATTGAGATGATCAACAATGAGGAATTGGTCTATTGGTGGAAAGGTTACGTGGTCATCACCATTAGAGGAAAACGCTTGGAACGTCTCATCAACCGTATGATGCACCAGCGTTTAGCGGCTTGGGATCTTACCCGCGAATCTGAAGACAAGGCCCAGGTGTGCATTACGGTACCGGACTTGTTCCAGTTGCGCAAGTCTTTAAAGGAGACAGGCTGTCGCATCCGTATCGTCAAAAAAATAGGATTGCCCTTTATACTGAAAAAAATGCGCCGGCAGTCCGGTTTATATTCAGGAGCTATTTTGTTTCTGGCCATGCTCTATCTGTTATCCTCTATGATCTGGTCTGTTGAGATTGAAGGGATCAGTGTGCCGGAACGGGAGGCCCAGGTCCGGCAAACTTTGGCTGACTTAGGAGTCAAGCCTGGGGCTTTTAAATTCAGAGTTGCGGAACCAAGTGAAATTAAACGGCAGGTTACTCAACGGCTTGACAATGTGACTTGGGTGGGTTTTGGTTACAAAGGAACCACGGCTTATCTCGAAGTGGTGGAAAAAACATTACCCGAAGAACCAGAGCCCGTTTATCCCCGCGATTTAATAGCCAAGAAAAAGGCAGTGATCCACGATATATTTGTGGAGTCAGGAACGCCCATGGTCAAACCGAATCAGTATGTGAAGCCCGGTGATCTTTTGGTATCCGGAAAAATTGGCAGCGAGGAGGCCCCTCAGCTAACGGCAGCCAAAGGGAAAGTGTGGGGAGAAGTGTGGTATGTGAGTGAAATCAGGGTACCCTTAAAACTGGAGAAAGCGGTATTGACCGGGGAGCGGAAAACCCGGTATTATCTGCATGTCGGACCGTACAAGCTCAAAGTGTGGGGATACGGGCAGATCCCGTTTGACCATTATGTAACCCGGGATGATAGGTATTCATTATCTATCGGCTCCTTTACCTTGCCAATAGCTTGGACGATTGAACAGGTGCAAGCAGCCCGTCAAGCCGAGGTGACGCTGGATGAAGCAAAAGCATTGAACATGGGCCTCAAACTGGCCCGGGAAAAAATGGTGGCCAAGCTGCCGGAGGATGCTGAAATTGTGGAAGAAAATATTTTGAAAAAGGGAATTGATAGTGGTAAAGTTTATATTAAGATACACTATAGTGTGATTGAGGAAATCTCAATGGCAAAATATACAAGTCAAGGGGAATGAGGCATTGCAGAACCAACTAGAAAAGTACGTTTTACCCATTGTGTCATCTCAAGAAGAGCAAGTATTGTTCGGGCCACGGGACCGTTTTATCCGCAACATTGAAGAAGCGTTTCAGATTCAGGTGCATGTTCGGAACGGGAAGGTTACCTTGGCCGGACAGGGTGACAATGTTCAGGCAGCTGCTTCTATGTTTCAGGTGCTCCTGGAGCTGATCCGTAAGGGATATACTTTAGCTGACAGGGATATCTTGTATGCCATTCAGCTCGCCAAAGAAGGGCTGATCGGTCAGCTGAGAGAATTGTTTGAGGAAGAAATCACTAAAACGTATAAAGGGAAACCCATCCGGGTCAAAACATTGGGACAGAGACATTATGTCTCCGCTATCCGCAAGCATGATATCGTTTTCGGCATTGGTCCCGCAGGTACAGGAAAAACTTATCTTGCCGTTGTGCTGGCCACCCATTATTTGAAAAAGGGGCTGGTTAAACGGATTGTGCTCACCCGTCCTGCCGTAGAAGCAGGGGAAAATTTGGGATTTTTGCCCGGGGATTTGCAGGAGAAGGTAGACCCCTATCTCCGACCGCTGTATGATGCGTTGTATGATGTGCTTGGCGTGGAGCAGGTTGCCAGGTATTTGGAAAGGGGAACGATTGAGATTGCCCCTTTAGCCTATATGCGCGGCAGAACCCTAGATGATTCCTTTGTCATTTTGGATGAAGCCCAAAATACAACTCCGGAACAAATGAAGATGTTTTTAACCCGGCTGGGTTTTGGCTCTAAAATGGTGATTACGGGTGACCGCACCCAAATTGATTTGCCCAAAGGAAAAAAATCTGGATTAATAGAAGCGGAGGGACTGTTGAGAAATGTTGAGGGGCTGAGCTTTATTTATCTTCAGCAGGCAGACGTCGTACGCCATCCTCTGGTTCAGCGGATTATTGAGGCTTATGACCAGCATGACCGCCGGTGATCCGTCTTGCAAGCTAAGGAGATGTTATTATGAAAAAACGTATCAATGTTGATGGTGATATCTCGCGTTGGGGGCGCTTTTGGAATAAATGGAAAGATCATGGGCTGGTGCGAACCGTCATATACGTCGCCTTGGGTCTCATTTTATACTTATTGATGATTGGCAATATTGCCCCCGATTTTGTAGACGTCCAAGTTGGCTCCAGGGCAGAGCAGGACATCATTTCACCGGTTACCGTTGTGGATGAAGAAGCTACGGAAAGGGCCAGGGAACGGGCTGCCCGTGAAGTGGCTCCTGTCTATATCCTGGACCCCTCCATCACCGAAAACCAGGTTGCCAACCTGGAGCGGGCTTTTGATGTGATTAAGGAAACTTTGACTAACGACAATTTATCCCGGGAAGAAAAGCGCCAGCAGCTTAAAGAGCGCATTCCATACGAATTGAGTGACGAGGCCTATGACATCTTCTTGAACCATTCTCTGGAGGAAATTGAAACCTTAAAGCAATTTACGCGTAGCATTGTCTACGAAATTATGTATGCCGGGGTGAAAACTGACACCCTCGAAGCTGCTTTGCAGGAAGTGAATAACTCCCTGATTTTATCCACCTTGGACAGCGATCTGCGCAAAGTATCGCAAGAGATGGCCAAAGCAAGCATTGTCCCTAACTATGTACTGGATCCTGAGGAAACAGAACGCTTGCGCCAAGAAGCCCGGGAGCAGGTGCGCCCCATTGAGATTCGTGAGGGCGAGATTATCGTGGCTGAAGGGGATATTGTCACCCAAGAGATTTACCGCAAGCTGGGCAAAGTGGGTTTGTTAAGCGAATCAGCCAATTTATACCCCTATCTGGGATTGGCTTTGTTTATCGGACTGATACTAGCTTTTATCGCCTGCTATATCCATTACAGTGATTTACCAATCAAGAAAGATAACACCCAATTTTTGATGTATATTGTCATTTTTATCTTAAACGTGGTGTTCTTAAAAGTGGTTAGCATCGGGCAAGTGCTGGACTATCATGGTATTGGTTTTATGGCGCCGGTCGCGTTTGCCACGATGTCTATGACCATGTTGCTGCATCAGCGTATCGCTTTGTTTAGCAGCTTTCTGTTTGGGTTGATTGCCGCCATTATTTTAAACGGTGAAACCACCCGTTATATGGATTTTACCTACGGGTTGGTGGCCATGTTCAGCGGAGCTGCCGGTGCCTTTTTCCTGGGAAATGCCACGCGCAAGACACGCATTTTACAGGCTGGATTTGTGGTATCTGTGGTGACAGTCTGTGCTGTGGTTACGATGATCATGTTAACCCAGTCACCGTTCGGCTGGTTAGATTTGGCCCAATATGTCGCCTACGGGCTGATGAGCGGCATTTTGGCTTCCGTTCTGACCATTGGCATCATGCCGTTCTTTGAAGCGGCTTTTGGCATTTTGTCACCGATGAAACTCATTGAATTGTCTAATCCCAACCAACCTCTCTTGCGTAAAATTTTGCTGGAAGCGCCGGGGACATATCATCACAGTGTGATGGTGGCCAATCTGGCTGAAGCCGCTGCCGAGGCAGTAGGGGCTAACGGCTTGTTGGCCAGAGTGGGTGCTTACTATCATGACGTGGGTAAAACCAAACGTCCCCACTTTTTCATTGAGAATCAATTCAACATGGATAATCCCCATGACAAAATCGCACCTCAACTGAGTGCCACCATTATTACCGCCCATACGAGGGACGGTGCTCAGATGTTAAGGGAGCACAAATTTCCCAAGGCGATTTGTGATATTGCCGAACAGCACCATGGGACGACTCTGCTTAAATATTTTTACCATAAAGCTAAAGAAGGGTCGGATTGTCAAGTCAATGAAAGTGATTTTCGCTATGACGGACCAAAAGCCCAGTTTAAAGAGTCAGCTATTGTGGGGATTGCCGACAGCGTGGAGGCAGCTGTGCGTTCATTATCCAAACCGACCCCCGAGCGGATTGAAAATATCGTCAGACAAATTATCAAGGATCGTTTGGAAGACGGACAATTTAATGAATGTGATTTGACCCTGAAGGAATTGGATACCATTGCCAAGGTGATTTGTGAAACATTGAAGGGTATTTTCCATTCCAGGATTGAGTATCCTGATGAAACGCTCAGAAAAGCACACCCTAAAGGAAGAGAGGATAAACAAGCACCAAAACTGCCAAAGGTGGAAAATCAATCATGATCAAGGTACAGATACAGGATAACCATGCTTTACTTGAGGAACAACATGTCCGTCTGTTGGAGGAGCTGATTGCAACAGCGGCCCGTATTCTTAACCTGGGTGAGGGAGAAGTCTCAGTTACTTTGGTGAACGATGAGGAAATCAGGGAATTAAACCGTCAATACAGGAACAAAGACCGGCCGACAGATGTCCTGTCCTTTCCCATGTATGAAGCAGAAGAATGGCCACACGTGCTTAAGACGGGTGAGTACCTGATGCTGGGTGACATCATTATTTCTGTGCCCCGCGCCCGGGCACAGGCCGAAGAACTGGGTCATTCGTTTGAACGGGAGCTGGGCTTTCTCCTCGTGCATGGCTTATTGCACCTTGTTGGTTATGACCATCAGGATGAAGAAAGTGCCCAGCGTATGTTTCAGAAACAAGAAGATATATTAAGTGCACATCGCTTATTCAGGTGAGGACCATGCCCCAGGCGAAGCAAACCAAAAGATTGTCCCAAAGCTTTAAATATGCCTTCCAGGGCATCGCCTATGTCTTAGCCAGCCAGCGGAATATGAAAATTCATTTCGCCGCAGCCGTCGTTATTTTGATCTTATCCTTCGGTTTAGATGTTTCTGCATCCCAGTTTATCTGGGTTATTTTTTCTATTTTTTTTGTATTATGCATGGAAACACTAAATACAGCCATAGAACGGACTGTGGATTTGGTGACGACGGACTACCATCCTTTAGCCAAGCTGGCCAAAGACATTGCAGCGGGAGTGGTCTTGTTTGCTACTCTGTTTGCTGTGGTAACGGGACTGGTTGTCTTTACTGAGCCTTTATTGTCTATAGCAGAGATTCAACTGCCCTTCCCCATTGAGCATATGATCATCGTACTGATATTATGCTTTCTGGCTGCTGTGTTTCTCTTCAGCATTGGGCAAGGCAGGAGAAAAGTAAGAAAGGCAGGGAAAAAAGATGGATAAAGGCCAATTGATTGCCCAAGCTAGAGCTGCCCGCCAAAAGGCTTATGCTCCTTATTCAGGATTTCCAGTTGGAGCAGCGCTGCTTACGGCTTCTGGAAAAGTAGTATGGGGTTGCAATATTGAAAACGCATCGTATGGCTTAACCAATTGCGCTGAGCGCACAGCTGTCTTTAAGGCGGTTTCAGAAGCCGAAAAGGAGGCAGACCGCACATTTCTAGCTATTGCTGTGATTGCTGACACCGATCGCCCCGTTGCCCCGTGCGGAGCCTGCCGCCAGGTGTTGGCTGAATTTTGTAAGCCGGATATGCCGGTCTATCTTGCCAATGTTAAAGGTGAACAGCTGGAGACAACAGTGGGGGAACTGCTCCCCAATTATTTCAGCCAACTTGATCTTCAAAAGAAATAGAAAGGAGGATGGTCAGCCTATGAGTGAAGGTACTTTTCGTTCTGGATTTGTGGCTCTGATTGGCCGTCCCAATGTGGGCAAATCGACGCTGATGAATCAAATCATTGGTCATAAAGTGGCCATTATGTCTGACAAACCCCAAACCACCCGCAATAAGATTCAGGGCATTTATACTTCGGCCGAAGGGCAAATTATTTTTGTGGATACCCCTGGCATTCACAAGCCCAGAACCAAACTGGGTGATTACATGGTTAACGTCGCCCAGAACACCTTGAGAGAAGTCGATCTGATTCTGTTTCTGGTCGATGCCAAAGAGGGCTTAGGACCTGGGGATCAATGGATTATCAATCACCTTAAAGATGTCAGCACACCTGTTTTTCTGGTTATTAATAAAATTGATCTGGTTCATCCCGATGAGCTTTTACCATTGATTACCCGTTACGTAGAACTATATGATTTTAAAGAGGTCATTCCTGTTTCTGCTTTGCAAGGCAACAATGTGAGCCGTCTGATGGAACAAATTTTCCGCTATTTGCCCGAGGGGCCGCAATATTATCCTAGTGATCAGGTGACGGACCATCCTGAGCGGTTTATCGTTGCCGAATTAATCCGGGAAAAGGTGCTCCAACTCACCCATGAGGAAATACCCCATTCCATTGCTGTCGATATTGAAGAAATGAAGCAGCGGGACGGCAGGGGCACGGTGTTCATCTCGGCTGTGATCTACACTGAACGGGATTCGCAGAAAAAAATTGTGATCGGCAAACAGGGACGGATGTTAAAAGAGATTGGTACCCGGGCCAGACAAGAGATCGAAGCCTTATTAGGAAGCAAAATTTATCTTGATCTATGGGTTAAAGTGAAGAAGGATTGGCGCAACAAGATGAGTCAGCTGCGTCTGTTTGGTTACCATGAACGGGAATACTCATAAGGAATATGAATTGTTAATGATTTCATGGCATAGGGGAATACGGGTGAGTTATGCTAAGGGTAGCAGGGGGTTTTTGTGTTAAGCAAGGATCGACAGAAGAGAGGAGAGCACTGCCATGCGCCAATTTTCCTGGAACGTCTTTGCGGCTACGGGCAATATTGAAGCTTATCTTTTGTATAAGGAATATGAACTGTTCAACAAAAGGCAAGACCAAAACAGCAAGCTTTTGCCAGAGGATAAGACAGACGAAGAAGCGAAACTGATGTGAGTACCTGTGCTCCAAACGGCAAGACAATGAGGGATGACCCCCGCTCATGACCAAAAAGCAGGTGGCAGACGATGCTGTTAAAAACGGAAGGCATTGTGATACGTTCCAAAGACTATGGTGAAGCAAACAAGATTATTACGTTATATACTAAAAATTATGGAAAACTCTCCTTAATGGCCAGAGGGGCGAAAAAACCAAAAAGTCGCCTCTCTTCTATTTCCCAGTTGTTTACCTACGGCCATTATTTATTTTTCCGCGGTTCTCCACGGACAATGGGAACGCTGTCTCAAGGTGAGCGTCTGGATTCCTTTAGGGGGTTGCGGCAAGATCTGGCCAAAACAGCCTATGCGGCTTATGTAGCGGAACTTGTTGACAAGCTGATAGACGAAGAAGAACAACCGCATAGTCTGTTCAGTTTGCTGTTAACCATCCTAAAATTTTTAGATGAAGGAAAAGACCCTGAGATTTTGGCCCGCTTATTTGAATTAAAAATATTGGTCATGGCCGGCTATAAACCAGAAGTGGACAGGTGTGTGGTTTGTCACAGCGTTAAAGGCCCTTTTGCGTTTAGCGTCAAGGAAGGAGGGTTTCTTTGCCAACGCTGCCATCACGCCGATCCACAAGCGCTTCGCCCCAAAGACAATACCCTTAAATTGATGCGGTTTTTGTATCATTTTGACCCTTCCCGTTTGGGTGAAATCAACGTAAAACCTGAAACAAAAGCTGAGCTGCGCCACGTGATGTGGCTGTTCATGGATCACCATACGCCGCTACGTCTTAAGTCCCGACACTTCCTGGAACAAATGGGTCAATTTTGGAAATAAATTGACATACCGATCAGAAATCAGTATGATATTTATCAGTAAAGTGGATTGAAAACATACATATGGAAGCCTGCGATGAAGGAAGTGGCGCTCCCGAGCATGGCCGGAAAAAGAGGATGGGTGAGGCGCCTGGCGATGCCTGGCAGTGCTTCCCATCAAGTAGGGTGGAACCGCGGGAAAACTCTCGTCCCTAGTCTTTTGGACTAGGTATGAGGGTTTTTATTTTGTTCATGATAGTGGAGGTGTGCGAGATGAATGTTCAAGACATGATTCTGACCTTGCAGCAATTTTGGGGCAAGCACAATTGCATCATTGCCCAGCCCTATGATGTGGAAAAGGGTGCGGGAACGATGAATCCCATGACTTTTTTGCGCTGCATCGGCCCTGAACCGTGGAATGTGGCCTATGTGGAACCCTCCAGACGGCCTGTAGACGGCCGCTACGGGGAGAATCCCAACCGTTTATATCAGCACCATCAATTTCAAGTGATTATGAAACCGTCTCCTGATCATATTCAAGAGCTATACCTGGATAGTTTAAAAGCCTTGGGCATCGAACCGGCCCAGCATGATATCCGCTTCGTGGAAGACAACTGGGAAGCCCCAACCCTGGCTGCTTCAGGCTTGGGCTGGGAAGTGTGGTTGGACGGAATGGAAATCACCCAGTTTACCTATTTTCAGCAAATCGGCGGACTGGAAGCGAAGCCCGTCTCAGTTGAAATCACCTATGGTCTCGAAAGGTTAGCTTCTTACCTTCAAGACAAGGAAAATGTGTTTGATCTGGAATGGGTGAATGGCATTACCTATCGGGACATTTTCCTGCAGCCGGAGTATGAGCATTCCAAATACACCTTTGAGCTGTCGGACAGCAAAGTCCTGTTCCAGTTATTTAACATTTATGAACAGGAAGCCAAACGGGCACTTGAGGAAAAATTAATTTTTCCTGCTTATGATTATGTATTGAAATGTTCCCATACTTTTAACCAGCTGGATGCCAGAGGAGCCATCAGTGTGACCGAGCGGACCGGTTATATCGGGCGAGTGAGGCAGCTGGCCAGAGCGTGTGCCAAAGCTTATTATGCTGAGCGGGAACGCCTCGGCTTTCCTTTGTTAAAAGCTGAAGAGGACAAGGGGGATTTAGCATGAGCCAACAAGATGTGTTGCTAGAAATCGGACTGGAGGAGATTCCGGCCCGCTTTGTTGAAGAAGCAAGGCGACAATTAGAGGAACGTTTGTCGGAATGGTTTAACGAACAGCGCATTCCTTTCCGTGACAGCATGTCCTTCGCCACACCCCGCCGCTTAGCCGTACTGCTGAAGGGAGTTGCCGACAAACAGGAGGATCAAGTGGAAGTGGCCAAAGGTCCGGCCAAACAGATTGCCCTGGATGAACAAGGTAACTGGACCAAGGCAGCCCTCGGCTTCGCCCGTTCCCAAGGAGTTGAGCCGGAAGAACTTTATGTGGATACCTATAAAGGAACTGAGTATTTGTTTGTTAGAAAGCACATCAGCGGACAACCGACGAAAGAGTTGTTGCCGCTGATGAAACGCGTCATTGAAAGTATGACCTTTCCTAAAAATATGCGCTGGGGAAACCATGAGTTTACTTTTATACGCCCGATCCGGTGGATTGTGGCCATGTACGGCCAGGAAGTGATTCCCCTCGAGATCACCGGGGTCAAGAGCAGTAAACAGTCTCGGGGCCACCGGTTTTTAGCCGGTCAGGTCACCATTGAAGATCCTGCCCAGTACAGAGAAGTGATGAAGGCACACTATGTACTGGTAAATCCGGACGAAAGGAAAGCAACCATTTGCAAGCAGCTGCAGCGTTTGGAAGAAGAGCATGGCTGGCTGATTCCAATTGATCAAGATTTATTGGAAGAAGTCACCAATTTGGTTGAGTATCCAACGGCAATCTGGGGTACGTTTGATGAAGCTTTTCTAGACATTCCAGAAGATGTACTGATTACGTCCATGAAGGAACACCAGCGCTATTTTCCGGTGAAAAACAAGGAAGGCCGGCTCCTGCCATACTTTGTGACGGTTCGGAACGGACAAGCGGATACGGAAGGTATTGTGGTTAAGGGCAATGAGAAAGTGTTGAGGGCCCGCTTAGCCGATGCCCGCTTCTTCTATGAAGAAGATAAAAAATTGGAAATCTCGACCGCCCTGTCCCAACTGGAAAATGTTATCTTCCATGAGAAGCTGGGTTCCATAGGGGACAAAGTGCGGCGAGTCAAGACGCTGGCACTGGAAGTGGCAGCCATGTTAGAGTTTAAGGATCCGGTTAAAGCTAAAATCGGCCGGGCAGCAGATATCTGCAAATTTGATCTGGTCACTCAGATGGTCTATGAGTTTCCTGAATTGCAAGGGAAGATGGGAGAAGAGTATGCCAGACTTGCCGGTGAAGACGAACAAGTGGCTAAGGCCATTTTTGAGCACTATCTCCCACGCTCGAGCGGTGACCAACTTCCCCAAACCGATGTGGGTGCTGTTTTGGCCATAGCCGATAAGCTGGATTCTGTCGCCAGTTTCTTTGGTATTGGCATTGTTCCTTCCAGCTCCCAAGATCCCTATGGTTTGCGCCGCCAAGCGGCAGGCATCGTCTCCATTCTAGTCGATCGCAAATGGGCCCTGTCTTTGACAGCACTATTCGATTTGGCAGTCGGTATTTTGGAACAGCGCCAGCTTCTGGAACTTCCCCGGGACAAGGTGTTACAGGAGTTGTCTTCCTTCTTCAAGTTGCGGTTGAAGACCCGTATGCAAGAAGAAGGGTGGCGGTACGACATTGTTGAGGCGGTGTTGGAGGCGGATGACGACGCAGTCGTGGCTATGCTTGACAAAGTAAAAGCATTGTCTAGCGAAATGGAAAGAGAGACCTTTAAACCCAATGTTGAAGCGTTGACTAGAGTGACCAATATTGCCAAGAAGCTGGACCGGCCGCTCGAGGACGTCCAAACGGATTTGTTTGAGCAGGAAGAAGAGAGGGTGTTATATACCCGCTACTGCCAAGTGGAAGAACAAGTGAACCGCCTGGCCGAACAGGGAGATTGGCAAGGGGTGTTACAGGCCTTGTTTGAATTGAAAGATCCCATCGATCGTTATTTTGACCAGGTGCTGGTGATGGTGGAGGAAGACACGCTTCGCTACAACCGGCTCAATATGTTGGCTTCGATCGCCCGGTTGATTAATCGTTTTGCGGATTTTGGAAAATTGGTTTTTCCAACTCAAGCATAAGCTTCGGCTGGAAAATCAAAACCGGTTAGGCTTGTCCTAACCGGTTTTCAGCTCTTTTAAGATTTGCAGCATTTGTTCCAGATAAGTCCCTTGCAAAGGATCATCTTCATTTTCCCGCAGATGGAGAACAATAGGGGGAAGGTCATCACCCAATCGTTCGGCAAACTTCAATAGTTCTTGGATATGATCAGAACGGAAAGGAATGTTGTTGCTTCCTGGCGTGTCACCCCAGGACAGGCTGTCGCAAAGATGAATAAGCTGGACATGATCCCGGATCTCTTCATAAAACTCCAGCCAGTCTGCCGGTGCAGTTAAAATCTCTTCTTCAGTCGCTGCTGCAAATACACTGCGGGAACGTTTCATATACTGGAGCACGTTGGTTGAGATGCGTGCATGACCGGTGTGAAAGCACAAGCCAATCCCTGTTTTCTCCGCGATCTGTTTCAAATGGCGGGGAGTGCGCAAAGCAGGATATATTTTGGCTTGGCCTGGTTCAAAATAACAGGGGCCTCCCATAGGGACATTTTCAATCAACAGCTGGAGGTTATGCTTGTCAGCGACGGGTTTAATGAGTGCGCAGGTTTGGATAATGTTTTCCACCCACACTTCTTTGAAATCATACAGGGCTTTAAAATCGCCTGGCTTGGTTTCAAAGTACTCAAAAATCTCTCCCAATGCTACTGCTTTGGTTTCCAGAACAATAAACGGACGGGGATCTTGGAATGCTTGGGCCAGTGTATCCAAAAGACGGAACAGGTTTTCTAAGTCTACCGCTTGAAGTCCCAGATGAAACATTTGAGGCAGGCGAACGGCAACCGGGGTCACCTGGGTGATTTTCAGCATATCTTGTAGTTCATCGGTGGTATAATCCATATGTTTCAGCTCCAGTGTGACCCAGTGGATGCCTTTTTCGCGGATTTTCCGTAAGGCATGATAATCAAAGGGACTGAGGGCGCCCAGCTGCTCCTTAAATAACATGTCCATCACCTCTTTGTGGGGTTTCATCCTGTCCGGATAATATCCTGCGTTTGTATTATAGCTTAGTTTTACCTGGCTGTCTGAAACTAAGAATAGCAAGTGCTTTCTCAACATTGGTATAATTATTTATAATTACTATAGTTCAGGGAGGAAAGGACTTGAATCCTGCCTAGTGAACGGCTAGTATTATTTTTAGACGCAATGAAACCTGAAGGCGGATGATTTGATTTGGCCAAGAGTGAGCAGGGGTTGCCTGGAAAATAAAGGTGGTGAACAATCATAGAACTTACAGACCGTCAGGAAAAAATTATTCAGATTGTCAAAGATGAAGGCCCGATCACCGGGGAGAGCATCGCTGAAAAACTGAACGTGACCCGGGCCACGTTAAGGCCAGATTTAGCTATTTTGACCATGGCCGGGATTTTGGATGCCCGGCCCCGGGTTGGCTACTTTTACACAGGCAAAACGACGATGCAGGCGATTGGGGCAAGCATAAAAAATAAGAAAGTGAAAGATTATAAATCGATCCCTGTATTGGTCAAAGAAAACACATCCGTGTATGACGCCATATGCACCATGTTTTTGGAAGATGTAGGCACTCTGTTTGTGGTCAATGAGAACAATGACTTGGCCGGTGTGGTTTCCCGCAAAGACTTGTTGCGGACGGCCATCGGCAAGCATAATTTGGAGGACATTCCGGTCAGCATCATCATGACGCGCATGCCTAACATTATTTTAACCTATCCAGATGAAAGCTTGCATGAAGCAGCTTCAAAGCTGATCCGTTACCAGATTGATGCTCTGCCTGTGGTCAAACCGAAACAAAAGGCGGATAACAACCAGAAGGAGAACAAGTATGAAGTTGTAGGTCGCATCACTAAAACCACGATTACCCGAGCATATGTAGATTTAGGCAATGAGGAGCTATAGGGAGGTTATGATGAGTCAACGATCTGAAAAACCCAAAGTCTTTATTGTGTCAGACTCTGTAGGTGAGACAGCAGAACTAGTGACGAAAGCGGCCGCAAGCCAGTTTGACATGTCCCAAATTGAGTTGCGCCGCATTCCCTATGTGGATGACGTGGTGACCATTAACGAAGTGATCAGCATGGCCAAAGATACGGAATCCATTATTGTTTTTACCCTTGTGGTGCCTGAATTGAGGGAACATCTGCTCACTGAAGCGAAAAAGGCTAACATTAAGGCGATTGACATTATGGGCCCCATGATCGACGGATTGCAGCTCTTGTTTAAACAACCGCCCCGTTTCCGCCCAGGTATCATTCATCAACTGGATGAGGATTATTTCCGCAAAGTAGAGGCCATTGAATTTGCCGTTAAATATGATGACGGACGGGATCCCAGAGGATTGTTACGGGCAGATGTGATCTTGATCGGTGTCTCGCGCACATCCAAGACACCCCTTTCCATGTACCTGGCCCACAAACGGGTGAAAGCCGCCAATGTCCCCTTAGTGCCAGAGGTTGCTCCGCCCGAGGAATTATTTAAAGTGGATCCTGAAAAGTGTGTAGGTTTAACCATCATGCCTGAAAAGCTGATTGAAATTCGCTCGGAAAGGTTAAAAGCGTTGGGCTTGCAAGCTCAAGCCAGTTATGCTAACTTGGAGCGGATTAAAGCAGAGTTAGCCTATGCCCGGCAGGTGATGGATCAGATCGGCTGCCAAGTGATTGATGTTTCCAATAAAGCAGTGGAAGAAACGGCCAACATCATCCTTCAAAAATTGCGCAAGCCTTAAGAACCCTTGTGTTCTTCAGGCTTATTTTTTATAAATTTATCAAAAAGAAGGAATGTCAGCCGTTATGGAGAATAATAATGTGAAAGAGCAAGTGTGAAAACAAAAAATGAAAAAGTCAAGTTTTTTTTTAGGATAAGGTGGTTAAGATAATAAAAAAACAAAGTGTCAAGTTAAACTTTTCGACAGAATACGACAAAATTCGAATTATTAAAACATGTTTTTTGCGGAAGGAATTTTGATGTTTATGTAGAATAGGAAACTATGGCGAAAAATTGACAAGGTTACCGTTCTATTATGTATGGGGTTAAGGGTGTATGTATAAGCCAATCTCCGAAGTAACAATCCAGAACATTTTGCGGCAGGTTGATCTGGTTGAGTTAGCAGGTGAGTATGTCCAGCTTAAAAAAACCGGAAAGAATTTCATGGGTTTATGTCCCTTCCATTCAGAAAAAACACCTTCTTTTTCTGTTTCACCCGAAAAGCAAATATATCATTGTTTTGGATGTGGGGCGGGAGGCAACGCCATTACTTTTTTAATGGAAATTGAAGGTCTATCCTTTCTGGAAGCTGTCAGGAAGCTTGGGGAAAAAACAGGCATTCCTGTTCAAGCCGGTGATGACCTTCCAGTCCGGGATAAAGGCAAACAGGAAGAGAAAAAGTGGATGTTAACAGCCCACCGTTTGGTGGCACAACTGTATCATCATTTTCTGCTAGAGCGCAAGGAAGGTCAGGAAGCCCTCCATTACCTTAAACAAAGAGGCTTCCACGAGGAAACGATCAAGGTGTTTCAGATAGGTTATGCGCCGGATTCATGGGACTTTTTAACCCGCTTTTTGGCCAAACGCAATTTTCCTCTTCCGCTGATGGAGAAAGCTGGATTGTTAGTAAAAGAAGAAGGTGGTGATCGTTATTTTGACCGTTTTCGGGGGCGGGTGATGTTCCCTATCTGGGATAACCAGGGTCAAGTGGTCGGGTTTGGAGGACGCTTGATAGGAGAGGGTCACCCCAAATATTTAAATAGTCCGGAAACCCCTATTTTCCGCAAAAGCAGACAGCTGTTCAATTTTCATCGTGCCCGGCAGGAGATGCGCAAGCAGCAGACAGCAGTACTTTTTGAAGGGTACGGTGATGTTTTGTCCGCCTATCAAGCGGGTATATTATATGCGACAGCAACGCTGGGAACGGCCTTGTCCGAGGAGCAGGCGCGTATGTTGCGGCGCAATGCGGAAAAGGTGATCATTTGTTACGACGGAGATGAGGCTGGTATGAATGCTGCTGTCAAAGCGGCTGAGGAGCTCCATAAACAAGGGTGTTTGGTGAAAGTGGCTGTTGTGCCGGATGAGCAGGATCCAGATGAGTATATCCAAAAATATGGCAAAGAGGCGTTTCAACGCCATATCCTTGATGAAGCCCAGTCCTTGACCGCGTTCCAGCTAAACCGGTTGAAAAAAGGACGGCGGCTTGCAGATGATGTGGAGCGCTTGGCCTATATTCAGGATGCCTTGCGCGTCATCAGCCGCTTAAACCGGGCAGTGGAACGGGACCATTACTTGCGCCAGCTGGCCGAGGAATTCTCCCTGTCCCTTGATGCTTTAAAAAGGGAACAGTACAAATTGTATAAGCTAGAGCAGAGACAAAACGAACAGCGACAATCGCCCTTTGAAGGGGTACAAAAAGCAAGTGCCTTGCCTGCCGCGTCCAAGTTGCAACCAGCCTATGTTAACGCTGAACGCATGTTGCTTGCCTATATGCTGCACAGCGAAGAAATTGCCAAAGAAGTGGAAAAGGTTGTTGGCAGCCAATTTAACCAGGAAGAACATCAGCGGCTGGCCGCCTATCTATATGCTTTCTATGCAGAAGGCCATAAAGCTGATGTCCGTTTGTTTATATCAACCTTGGATGACCAAGAGCTGATCCGTCTGGCCGGCCAGCTCGCGGCCATGACGATAAATCCTGAACTATCCCCTAAACAATTGCAGGATTATGTTCAACAGATATTGAAATATCCATATCTTAAACAGATAGAGCAAAAAGAAAAGGAGAAGAACAAAGCGGAGCGGCAAGGCAATGTCATTGAAGCCGCCCGTATTGCAATGGAGATTATTGAAATGAAAAAACAGCTCAAGCACCTTTCAACTTTACATGATCCCCATACTTCATGGAAGGAGGGAGAATAATGGCGGACCAACAAATTGAACATCAAGATACTGATCTCACACTGGAGCAAGTAAAGGAACAACTGACAGAATTAGGGAAGAAGCGCGGCGTATTAACCTATAAAGAAATCATGGAACACCTTGCCCCATTTGATCAAGATGCTGACCAAATTGATGAGTTTTATGAATATCTGACCGAACAGGGGATTGAAGTGCTAAACGATGCCGAAGATGATGATGAACTTCCATTAGACATGGAAGATGATGATGAATATAAACTGGATGATGAACTTGTTCCACCCGGAATTAAAATCAATGATCCGGTACGTATGTATTTAAAAGAGATTGGGCGCGTTCCCCTGTTGTCTGCTGAAGAGGAAATCGAACTGGCCAAACGGATTGAACAAGGGGACGAAGAAGCCAAGCGGCGTCTGGCTGAAGCCAATTTGCGTCTGGTAGTCAGCATTGCCAAGCGTTATGTGGGACGCGGTATGTTGTTTTTGGATTTGATTCAAGAAGGAAACATGGGTTTAATTAAAGCTGTTGAAAAATTTGATTACCGCAAGGGGTACAAATTCAGCACTTATGCCACCTGGTGGATCCGTCAGGCCATTACCCGCGCCATTGCTGACCAGGCCCGGACCATTCGCATTCCGGTACACATGGTGGAAACCATCAACAAACTGATTCGTGTTCAACGTCAACTTTTGCAAGATTTAGGTCGTGAACCGACGCCAGAAGAAATTGCTGAAAAAATGGACTTCACACCAGAAAAAGTAAGGGAGATTCTAAAAATTGCCCAGGAGCCGGTTTCTTTGGAAACCCCGATTGGGGAAGAAGATGACTCCCATCTTGGTGATTTTATTGAAGACCAGGATGCCCTGGCACCTTCAGACGCAGCAGCATATGAACTTCTGAAGGAACAATTGGAAGACGTACTGGATACGCTAACGGATCGTGAAGAAAATGTTCTGCGTTTGCGGTTTGGATTAGATGACGGACGGACGCGCACATTGGAAGAAGTGGGTAAAGTGTTTGGTGTCACACGGGAGCGCATCCGTCAAATTGAAGCCAAAGCGCTGCGCAAACTCCGTCATCCCAGCCGCAGCAAACGCTTAAAAGACTTCCTGGAATAACCTTGTATAATCTGGCTAAAGGTATCCTGTCAGGTGTCTCCTTTTAAGCCTATTTCCGTTTTCGGGAATAGGCTTTTTTCTTTGGACACGGTTTTCTTTTTCATGACAGGGTATCTTTTTCTCCTATTTTAGCTGCTTTTATAAGGGATTGCAAATCAAATCTGCAGTTATTTAATTAAAATTTAACCTAAAAAGAATATTCTTGCAAAAAGACCCTCTAAACGACTATAATAAACCTTAAGGTGGTGCAGGTCTCGTTTGAAAGCGCATACAATACAAGGGGGGAAACGAATGCATTTTGAACTTAATCAGGACCAGAAATTATTATGGAAGATGATCCGGGAATTTGCTGAAGAAGAGGTGGCCCCCGGTGCTGAACACCGGGATAAGCACCGGTTGTTTCATCACCAATGATAGATACGCCAAGAACTTAGCCCTAACAGCGGTGACAGGGGAAAAAGACGGTAAGAAAGAGATCACGGCCTTTATTGTTCCTACCGATGCGCCAGGTTTTTATTGCCCAGGCTGCCTACGAGAAAGCGCTCAAGTATGCTAAAGAAAGGGTTCAATTCGGCCAGGCGATATCCAAGTTCCAAACCATTCAACACAAACTGGCAGATATGGCCATGAATATCGAATTGGCCCGCTTAATGGTCTATAAAGCCGCATGGTTAAAAGATCAAGGCCGCAAATTTACCAAAGAGGCTTCCATGGCTAAACTGTTTGCCTCAGAGATGTGTATGCAAGTGTGTAACCAGGCCGTGCAAATTCATGGGGGGAATGGATACATGCGGGATTATCATGTGGAGCGTTACTTCCGCGACGCCAAATTACTGGAGATTGGGGAAGGCACATCTGAAATTCAGCGTAATATCATTGCGCGGGAGATTGGCTGCTGATCTTGAGCCCGGTCGCTGAACGATTGCTCGCTCAAGTTGCTAAACCTAGTCCTTTTCGCTAAAATACAAAGGGTAATCCATGCAAAAGTGGATAGAATCATAAGGACATGGTATAATTTTCAGTTGTGGGGATTTATCATGAACAAGGAGGAATTGTGGCAGTGAACCCGATTAAAGTGTTTTTCACCATTTTTGCCTTAGGATTAGGTTTAGCCATTGTTCTGGGTATTATCGGGCTTCAGCAGGGGGACCTGGCTGAGGAAGAAAACGGAGCACAGGAGAATGTAGTGGCTTTGGACCTTCCCCCTTCATTTGACAGTTGCCTGGCCTGTCACGGTCAAAACTTGGAAGGTGCTTCAGCCCCTTCACTTATTGATACTGATTTAAGCAAAGAAGAAATTATCCAAGTGTTGCAGAACGGCCTAGGGGCAATGCCTGCCCAAACCCATTTAAGTGCTGAAGAAATGGAAGAAATTGCTGATTATCTGGTTTCGCTTGATTTTGAAGAGGGAGAGGGCCAGCAGGAGTAAGCATTTGTTGGTAACCCTTCTCTAGGCAAGCCGTACAACTTCTCAGACCTAAACAAGAGAAAAAATATGACTAAACAAGAGAACTTCTTCTGCCAAGAGAGGTTCTCTTTTCTCTAAGAAGGAGATACATATGAGGGAACCACAATCATTATCTAAACGCTTGGCTGCTGTCGCCAGTTTTATTCCCATTGGGGCACGTATAGCCGACATTGGCACCGATCACGCCTATTTACCGGTATATCTTGCCTTACAAGGCAAAATCAGCACAGCGATTGCCGGGGATGTGAACGAAGGACCTTTGGCTTTGGCTAAGGCCCATGTCCAGCAATATCAATTGGAGAGTGTCATTGATGTCAGGAAGGGTGATGGACTGGAAGTCATTGCGCCGGGGGAAGTGGATGTGATTGTGATTGCTGGGATGGGTGGTTCCTTGATGCAAGAAATTTTGAGCAGGGGACAAGACAAGCTGGAAGGGGTTCGCCGCTTAGTAGTGCAGCCTAATGTTTCCGCCCACGTGCTGCGGATGTGGATGATGGAGCATGGTTGGGAACTGAAGGGGGAAAAAATAGTTGATGAGAATGGAAAGTATTATGAAATCCTGATGGCTGAACCGGGAGACGGTGAAACCCCTTATGCTGAGTTGTCCTCCCAAGAAAAAGCACGGGCCATATTGATGGGGCCATTTTTGCTGGCTGAAAAAAACGAGGTGTTTAAGCGCAAATGGCAGCAGGAATACGAGCTCCGGAAGCGGATTCTCTCCTCTTTGAAAAAATCGGAGAGCGAAGCAAGTCAAGCAAAACGGGAGCACATTGAGCAAGAATTAAGATTGATTGAAGGAGGAATCGCCCCATGACCATTCATGCCCAAACCGTCATTCAGTGGCTGGAACAGTTTGCTCCCAAATCACTGGCTGTAGAAGGGGACAAAATCGGTCTGCAAATTGGATCATTGCAAAAAGAGATCAGCAAGGTGCTGATCACTTTGGATGTCACCCCGGAAGTGGTTGAGGAGGCTATCTCCAAAGGAGCAGAGCTGATCATTGCCCATCACCCACCTGTGTACCGCCCGTTAACCCATGTGCGGACCGATCTCCCCCAGGGGGAGATGATTGCCCGGCTGTTGAAACATGACATTGCTGTTTATGCTGCCCATACCAACCTTGACGTGGCTGAGGGCGGGTTGAATGACTGGCTGGCCCAGCGTCTGGAACTTGCGGATGTTGAGGTGCTTGCCCCTACACACCATGAATCATTAAAAAAACTGATCGTTTTTGTTCCCCATGACCATGAGGCAGCGGTGCGTCAAGCCCTGGGGAATGCTGGTGCTGGTCATATTGGCAATTACAGTCACTGTACATTTAGAACGGAAGGCATCGGGACCTTTAAGCCGGGAGAAGGAACGAACCCGTACATCGGTACTCAAGGGGAAATTGAGCAGGTCAAAGAAGTGAAAATAGAGACGGTTTTTCCAGCCTCCCTCGAGAATAAGATCGTCCAGGCCATGCTTAAGGCCCATCCTTATGAAGAAGTAGCTTACGATATCTATGAGTTGGCTCAGCCGGGAAAAGCACGGGGGCTGGGCCGGATTGGCTACCTGAAACAAGAAATGAACCTGAGGGCGTTTGCGGAAAAAGTAAAAAAAGCATTGGATGTTCCGTTCTGCCGTGTTGTTGGCCCATTGGACACTCCCATCAAGAAAGTGGCTGTACTTGGCGGAGATGGAAACAAATATGTCCAGCATGCCCTGTTTAAGGGAGCGGATGTTTTGGTCACTGGTGATGTTTATTTCCATACTGCCCAAGATGCTTTGCTGAGTGGTCTTAGCCTGGTTGATCCCGGCCATCATGCTGAAAAAATCATGATAAAAGGGCTGGAGCACGTCTTAAGGGAAAAAGTGAGGGAACATAAGGCTGAGGTGCAGATTATAGCTTCTGAAGTGAATACCGATCCCTTTCAATTGATTTGATGCAGTTGTTTTTAAAACTGCATCTTTTTTTTGGTTTAATATTTCGGTATACTAAATAATATCGGAGGAGAGTGAGATGGGAAATCTGAATGTGCAACGGGAGAGTGACCCTGCTTTTGTACAACTGAAAGAGGTGGAAGACAGTCCAAGTGAAGGGAAAGACCAACAAAAGTTAAAAGGGAACGGGCTTGACGGTGAGGAAATTCGCATGTTGGAAAAGGGCGGGTCAAAAGCCATTCGCCGCAAAATTTTGCAATTAGCCGGACCGTCCCTCATGGAAATGGTTTTGCTCAATGTGGTCCAGTTAATCAATATGATGATGGTGGGGCGGGTAGGTCCTGAAGCATTGGCAGCTGTAGGTTTGACGACTCAGCCTGTATTTTTTGCCTTAGCTGTTTTTATGGCATTAAACGTGGGCACAACAGCTGTTATTGCCCGTTCAATTGGAGCCGGTGAATACCAGGAGGCCAACCGGGTGGCAGAGCAAGCCTTTTTGCTCAACACGGTTCTGTCAGTCCTGGTGGTCAGTATGATGTTTCCCCTTAGTGAGCAAATTCTTATTTTTATGGGGGCGGCGCCCGAGGTGTTGGCCGAAGGGGTGCTGTATGCCCAAATTATTTTTGCTTCCTTGGGTTTCTTCAGCTTTTCCATGGGGCTGGCGGCTGTTTTGCGGGGAGCTGGGGACACGCGCACCCCAATGAAAGTGAATGTAATTTCCAATATTTTGGTGGTTGTGCTGGGCTTTCCGCTGATTTATGGTTACTTCGGTTTCCCGGCCCTTGGGGTAGTGGGTGCAGCGATTGCCACGGCCTTGTCTCGCTTGGTGGCTACGGCAGCCTTTATGACCATCCTTTTCAGCGGCAGAGGTGACATTCACTTACAATGGAAAAACCTCTTTCGTGTCGCCCCGGCTACTATGAAGCGGATTGTCCATGTGGGACTTCCGGCAGCTGGGGAACAATTTGTTCTCCGTGCCGGCCAAATTATTTTTGCCCGGATCGTCGCTTACTTAGGCACCATTACCTTTGCCGCCCATCAGATTTGTTTTACAGTGCTTGGCCTGACTTTCATGCCCGGCATGGCCTTTGCTGTTGCGGCCACCACGCTGGTGGGCCAAGGGCTGGGAGCCCAAAAGCCTCAACTGGCTGAACAGTTTGGTTGGGAAGCGCGCAAATTGGGCATGATGGTGTCTGGAAGCGTTGGGTTGTGTTTTATTCTTTTTGCCCCTTATATTTTAATGTTATTTACCGCGGACCAGGCCGTGATCCAGGAAGGAACAAATGCTTTGCGCATTATCGGAGCGGTACAAGTGGCCCAGTCTACACAATTTATTTTGGCTGGGGCCCTGAGAGGGGCAGGGGATACGAAGTACCCCCTGTATATCATGATGATCGGTGTTTGGGGATTCCGTGTCATACTCTGCTTAGTGTTTGTGTTTTTGTTGGAATGGGGGCTTGCGGGTGCCTGGCTGGCTATTGCTGTGGATCAGATCGTCCGCTCGTTTTTAATTTACAGACGCTTTAGGGGAGGGAAGTGGAAAACATTGCGCTTCTAACGCTTGCAGGATGAATGATCACGTCTGGGCTTGGGCAGAATGCGTTTTAAGTTAAGCCGCCGTTTCGGCTCCCATGTTTTTGGGTCATGGGGATCGTATTGTTCCAGGAAGCGGATCACTTCATTGGTCACCTGAGTGGGGGTCGAGGCGCCTGAGGTAACGCCAACCACTTTTACTCCCTCTAGCCATTCGCGCTTAATTTCACTAACGTCAGCCACCCGGTAAGCCGGGGTTCCAGCAATTTCTTCCGAAACCTGAGCGAGCCGGTTGGAGTTGTTACTTCTGGGATCCCCCACCACAATGGTTAGATCACATTGTTTGGCTTGTTCGGCTACAGCTTCCTGGCGAACTTGTGTGGCCAAACAAATTTCATTGTTGAGTTCGGCATAGGGATATTTTTCCAGAATTTTATCCATGATCTCCTTGACATCCCATTGACTCATCGTGGTTTGGTTGGTCACCAAAATTCTGTCACTGTGAATATCCAGTCTCTCCACTTCTTCCACTGATTCAATCAGCACCACATCGTTGGGGGCAACCCCCATTGCGCCTTCGGGTTCAGGATGCCCCTTTTTACCGATATAAATCACTTTATATCCTGCGGCCACTTTTTCTTTGATCAACTTATGGGTTTTGGTTACATCCGGACAAGTGGCATCTATAATTGTCAGCCCTTTTTCTTGGGCAATCCGGCGTACTTCAGGTGAAACCCCATGGGCGGTAAAAATCACAGTGCCTCTATCAACCTGTTTGATGATCTCCACACGGTTAGGCCCATCAAGGGTGATGACACCTTGTTCCTTGAATGCGTCAACCACATGCTGGTTATGCACAATCATGCCTATAATGTAGATCGGACGCGGCAGGTCAGGATTGGCTGCTGCCTCACTGGCCAGTTTCATGGCATCGACAACACCGTAACAGTACCCTCTGGGGGAGATTTTTACGACTTTCATCGGCAGGACAACTCCTTTGTGTGTTATTGTTATCATCGTACCACGAATGAAGGCAAGATAAAACCCATTTGCTTGAGGGGAAAAATAGTCTTTTTTCCTCTATTGACAAAAATTAAGGGTTGAATGAAGCTAAACAAGCATGGTATACTGTCAAATGCACAATAAACTAGAATGATGAAAGTGAGCCGGGCAATCGCAAGTGATCGGTTAAGATCACTTGAGGAAAGTCCGGGCACCACAGGGCAGGATGCCAGCTAACGGCTGGTCAGCGCGAGCTGAAGGAAAGTGCCACAGAAACATAGACCGCCGATGGTTGCCTGTGGTGGGCTGATTGCCTCCTCGGCAACCGCCCATCCACGGGCTTCACAGGCAAGGGTGGAAGCGTGAGGTAAGAGCTCACGAGGTCAACAGGCAACTGTTGACCTGGTAAACCCCATCCGGTGCAAGACCAAATAGGGAGTAGTTGACCATTGTGTCAACCGCTTTGGCCCGAAGCGTCCCGTGGTTGGTCGCTTGAGCTATACAGCGATGTATAGCCTAGATAGATGATTGCCACTCCATGGTGTGGGAGGCTGAAGCCGTCATACCACCAGGAGGACAGAACCCGGCTTACAGGCTCACTTTCATCACTGGTTGCATCATACATAGCACAGACATAGCACAGATCAAGCATAAAAAATCCTTAACAATGGCCTGTTTGACCAAACAAATGGCCACGAACATTGTTAAGGATTTTTTTTACATACTAAAGGCTTTCGCCAGCGATAAGCTGGGCGAAAGCCACATTTGTCTTCACCATATTATTTTTTGGCGGCTTGCTTTTTGTTTGAAGCCGGATGCGAGTTTGGTGTGGCGTGGTTTTTAAAATGAGGTGTTGAAACTTCGATGTCGCCACTACCTCTAATCAGTTTTCGGGAGTAAATTTTGGTTGGTTTTAAGATGTCTACCAAATATTGAATAGCAATTTCTGGGTCAACCTGTTCTCCACAGGTATAACAGTCCAGTGCGGCAAAGCCTTTTTCAGGATAAGTGTGAATGGACAGATGGCTTTCCGATAAGAGTACCAGGACTGTTGCCCCCTGAGGTTCGAACTGTTTGGCTTGAACGGATAATACCGTTGCCCCGCAAGCTTCCGCAGCTTCTACCAGGTACTGCTTCAGCTTTTCCGCGTGATTCAGCAAATCAAAATCAACACCCCAAGTATCAAGTGCAATATGTCTTCCAAAAGTTGAGTATTCCATTTTTTCGGTCCCCTCCCCTAGCTAATGATATCGTCATATGGCTAGGACCTACGTCATTCACTTAGAGGAGATGATCCTTGAGTGAATCCTGGTTCCTAATGGCTACAAGACATAAGATAACATGTGTGAGGGTAATTGTGCAATAGATTTTAGATAAATTTTTTACCCAAAAAATGACAAGCAAGATGCAACACCTTTGCATCTTGCCAGTCAAGAGGGATAGAACATGGAAATGCTATCTAGCGCTAAGCTTCAAGGACAAATAATTTTTTAACCAAACCTTTCAATTGCTCATCAATATCTGCCACTTTTGTTTCATCCGTCACCTTGGTGTGACTTGCGGCGATGCGTTGGTCCAGCAGGGAATCGATTTCGGCTTTAATTGCAGCAATTTGTTCCTCGATTTTGGTTGAATGATAGAGTTGCTGCTGGATATAAGGGAACATATGGTCAGATTTGTAAATCAACTGTCTTTTTCCGTTTTTTATTTCTGTAATTTTGATAATTTGACCTTGGACATATTCGTATTCAATCATTTCTCCCTGGTAAATCCGGTAACACATGGCGTTTCCTTTAAATTGTTGCAATGATCTTTGCAAAGCATAGGCGATGTTCCAGTCGTAGACAACAAAAGTGCCTGTGCATTTCAGATAAGATCCCATATTACGGAAAGCAAGCGGAATCAAGCAATACTTATCATATAACATACATTCTTTGTCACCATTTTCAAATATGCGCACTTCCGTTTGGATATCCGCCTCCTGTAATAGATGCATAAACTCCTCAAACTGGGTAAGATTGAGATCAATAAGGATATTTCTGTACTCGGTGGCTATCCTTCGAGCCATAAATGTATCTCTCCTATTTGTAGAAGAATATATATGGGCATTTTTTTATCTTAATTATAACAAATTTGCATCCAACACTTAAGGGGGAATCTTGTCGATTAGTTAAAAACGCTTAGTACAAACGGATCATTAATCGGCCAGAGGGCTTGTCAATGTGTTCAGATATAATTTTGTTATAATCCATTGGTTTTCATGATCAACTTAGGATAAGATATGATATTGAGGGGTTGGCAACATAAAGATTATATCCAGTGGAGGAGTCCTTCATGACAGAAGCAGCAACAATGATCTTATTTGGCGCAACTGGAGACTTGGCTAAACGCAAATTGTTTCCGGCTTTGTACAGTCTGTTTCAGGAGAATCAATTGCCCCAACAATTTGCTGTGGTAGGGGTTGGACGCCGCACATTAAGCCGGGAAGCCTTTCAAACCCATGTCAAATCGTCCATAGAATCGTTTGCCCGCTATTCAGTCAATGAAAAATGGCCTGACTTTATCTCCCGTTTTTATTATGTTTCTTTGGATATCCGGGAGCTAGGGGATTACCAGACCCTTTTACATACGATCAAAACAGTTGAACATGATTACTCTATTCCTCAAAACCGTCTTTTTTATTTGGCCATTGCACCGGAATTATTTGAACCAGTCACCTTTCATTTGCAACAGAGCGGCATTTTGCGACAGAGGGGCTGGAAACGGGTGGTGATCGAGAAGCCGTTCGGCCATGATCTGCCTTCTGCGGAAGCATTGAATAAAGAAATCAGCCAGGTGTTTACGGAGGAAGAAATTTACCGTATTGACCATTATCTTGGTAAAGAGATGGTCCAGAACATTGAAGTCATCCGCTTTGCCAATACCTTGTTTGAACCGGTATGGAACAATCAGTACATCTCCAACGTGCAAATCACCTCCAGTGAAGTGGTTGGTGTGGAAGGACGTGCCGGATACTATGATCAGGCCGGCGCTTTGCGGGATATGGTCCAAAATCATATGTTACAGATGATGACGATGGTGGCGATGGAGCCTCCCAGTCGGCTGAAACCGGAAGCTGTCCGCGATGAAAAAGTAAAAGTATTGCGCTCTATCCGCCGGCTTCACCAGGCCGATGAGATTGCCCGTCACGTTGTCCGGGGCCAGTATGTGGCTGGTGAGATAAACGGTGAGGTTATGAAAGGTTATCGTGAGGAAGAAAAAGTGAATCCCAACTCTCAGACGGAAACGTTCGTGGCTCTCAAATTTCACATTGACAACTTCCGTTGGGCGGGCGTTCCTTTTTACATCCGCACAGGAAAGCGTTTAGCCAAAAAAGCAACTGAAGTCATTATCCAGTTTAAACAGTTACCCCCGCTTTATTTTAACCAATCTGGGCAGCTGGATCCCAATGTACTGGTGATCCGCATATATCCGGAAAATGGGCTGCATCTTAAACTGAACCTTAGACAGCCTGATAATATGGACAAAATTGCACCTGTTTCCATGTCTTTTACCCAAAACGGTTCGCCAGGGTTTCACTCCCCTGAGGCATATGAACGGCTGGTCAAAGATTGTATAGAAGGAAACTCTACATATTTTACCCGTTGGGATGAAGTGGCGTTGGCTTGGAAAATTGTTGATCCGATTGTCCAGGCATTTGAAACGGGGGAGGTGCCGCTTTATACATATAAAGCGGGATCCTGGGGGCCGACTGAAGCTGATCAATTGGTTGCTCAGGAAGGCTTGAAATGGTGGCCCGTTTTAGGCCAATAGGGCATATCCTCGTCAGATGTCATGACTGGGTTTAAGGAGGGATAACTTTGAAAATATATGATATTTCAATGCCTATTTATGAACAGATGCCCGTTTACAAAAATAAAGAGGAAAAAAGACCCCGGTTTGAGGTCATGAGTGATTTTAAAACTGGAAAAGTTCATGAGACGCGGATTCACCTTGATGTGCATACGGGGACTCATGTTGATGCCCCGTTGCATATGTTTGAGGATGGGGAGACGATTGAAAGCATTTCCCTTGAAAAATTGGTGGGACCATGCAAGGTGTTGGACTTCACCTATGTCAAAGACGCCATTTCCAAAGCAGATTTGGAACAAAAACAAATGAAGGCCAATGATTTTGTGTTGTTTAAAACGAAAAACTCCTTTGATACGGGGTTTAACTTTGGGTTTGTTTATTTAAAAGAGGATGGAGCTCGTTACTTGGCTGAAATGGGTGTGAGAGGTGTTGGCATCGATGCCTTGGGCATTGAGCGTAATCAGCCTGGGCACCCTACGCACAAGACTTTAATGAATAAAAACATCATCATTATCGAGGGATTAAAACTGGATCAAGTCGCTGAGGGTGAATATTTTTTAGTGGCTGCCCCCATAAAGTTATTAAATGTGGATGCTGCTCCGGCCCGTGTCTTGTTATTTGACCAAATCCCTGCCCGGTAAATCGGGCAGGTGTTAAAAATTACTATTGACTATATCTCTTGGCCATGATATATTACACTTCGCCTTTTTTGTTGAGTCGTGTTTTTCTAACCTTACCTGACAATATGTGGGTGTCAGTAGCTCAGTTGGATAGAGCAGCGGCCTTCTAAGCCGTCGGTCGGGGGTTCGAATCCCTCCTGACACACCATTTTGCCTTTCGTGACGTTGTAAATCATGGTATTTGCAAAAAGTATTTGACCAGGGGAATAAACGTTCTTTTCGTATCGCAAAAACTGACGCAAAAAAACATATTGACTTTTTGATCTGAGGATGTTATTATGAAGAATGTCGCTTCAAAAAGCCGAATTTTTGTAAGAGAACCTTGAAAACTGAACAAAGCACAAGCGTGCGTGGCTCATTCCTTTGGGATGAGTTTTGATGGAGAGTTTGATCCTGGCTCAGGACGAACGCTGGCGGCACGCCTAATACATGCAAGTCGA